>WQVT01000112.1 GCA_009785715.1 Acidimicrobiaceae bacterium
CTCGCCGTAGAGGCCGAGCGCCTCGACGCCGTGCCACTCCAGGCGACGGTCCCGGTTGGCCAGAATCTGCGCCGCCCGCTCACGCGAATTGCGCCGCACGATCTCCGCCCGCACCCACGCCTCCATCTCCGCCGCCACCGCTCGGCCCAGCTCGTCGGGCAACGCGTCATATTCGAACTGGGGAGCGAAGCCCAGGTCCCGCCCGAAGATCCCCCACCACCTGCGGACCTCGCCGAAGCCGTAGGGCACGCGCTTCTGCCCCGGCTTGCCCATCTCCCCCGCCATGTACGACAGCACCCGGACCTTGTCCGCCTCCCTGGCCGCCCCCTCCGACCAGTAGCTGGTCCGAACGTCGACCCCTCGGGCGTGATGGGCACCGTGGGTCCCGCCGGTCACCGTCTCCGACCACGCCCGACGCAGCCACATGGCGAAGCGGCCGCCGAACCACTGGCCCCGGAACGGGCCGTCCTTGACGGACCCGATCACCGGCACCGCCGCCTTGCCCTCGGTCTCTTCGATCTCTTTGGCGAGGAGGGTCCGGCGGACCAGCTGCTGGTAGTCCCGGTCCTCGACCCCGGCCGGGCACGCCACGTACCAATGCATATGCGGCGCCCCCGACTCCTGAAACTCCCGTACCCAGACCCCGGTCAGCCGCCCGTAGCGGTACTCCCAGCGATCCACCATGGCCCGGCGCATCGACTCCCACGCCCGCTGATCGGGCACCCAACGTCGCCAGTCGCCGGGCACGGTGAGCGTGATCCAAAGCGGCCGCTCACCCAGCATCTCGACCGGGAGGGCGGCGACCGTACGTCGAAGCCTCGCCATCGCCCGCCGACTGGCGACCTGTACGGAGTCACCACGTGGTGACTCCTTCCGAACAACTGGCATGCGACCAGTGCTCAGATGTGGCGGGAGGTTTGATTCGTATACCAGGGTGGTGACTCCCCGACCCCGCTCCAACACGTACCGACCCGAACAACGTCGGTCCATGGCGGGCGCCGCCGGTTGTTGCCGGCGGCGCTCATCTGTCACACCGGCTCCACTTGCAAATATTGCTGGCGGTCCTGCCTCCACAGGCCTACCGGGATCTCGTCCTTGAGGATGATCAGCACTGCCTCTTGGGGGTCAGAGTCGGGTTCGACCTGGGCGGGTCCTTTCTTCAAGGTCCACCGTCGGCATTCTTCGTCGTGTCGCACGGGGTCGCGGCCCTCCACGAAGGTTGCGATGAGCGCACATCGGACCGGCTCCAGCATCACTGGCGCGCCGTCGGAAGTGAGCCCGACGCATACGCAGACGCCGACGGAAATCGGCTTCTCTTCCCCACTGCGCCCCCACGCCCTCAACGCCCGCTCCCCGGCCAGGTCCTCGGACTCGTCGTCGTCCAGGTAGACGTGCTTCGGATCGACCGCCTCAATGCCGACCGCTCCCGACGCCCGGCGGTAGATGGCGTTGAACTCGGCCAGCCGTCCGCTCCCGGGTTTGGCGTCCTTCACGTCGATCACCGACTCGACGATCGGGTCCCCCTCGTCAACCTCCAGCCACGCCTTGCCCCAAACGATCGCCGGATGGCGACCGAATGCATTTGCCCACTCGTCCGCCTGCCGGAGCGGCAGCCCGGCCTTGCGGCGCTTGCGGACCGTCTCGGCGCTCTGCCCGACCACGCCAGCGATCTCCCGATCCGACAGCTCCCCCACCAGTGGCTCCAGCGGGAGCCGACGGCCCGTCACTTGCCCGCCCCCACGAGCTCGCCCGTCCCGGCATCCAAGGCGGGTCCGACGAACACCGGCCCCGCATCCTTGGGGGACCCGTGCTTCAGGTGCGCCTTCTTGTACTGGTCGTTGACCGCGCTGGTCGCCACCCGAACCTGCACCTGCTCACCGCCCCGTAGCTGGTCGGCCAGCGCCACATCGGAGTCCAGCGTCGCCATCAGCGGCCCGATCGGCTCGGAGCCGAACCCCTGCAGCACGTAGACACCACGGCGCCGAACCTCCTCCACCACCTGGCCGTCCCGTTCGAAACCACCGTACGACTCGTCGGTGACAGACACGACGGTCGCCACGATCGTATTGATCATCTCCCGAGCCACGATCCCTGCCTTTCTCCCGGCCGGGCGACCATCGCACCGCTCCGGTAGGCACAAGCAACCACACCCCTGCCAACCCCCCTTGGCCTGGAGGCGTCAGCGGGAACGGCTGCGACGGATCGTCCGGACCCCGACAACCGTGGACAAGCTGCCGACCACCACAAGGATCGCCGTGTAGCCCGCTACGACTGACACCGAACCGGTACCCCCGGCCCAGAAAGCGACCACCAGCCCGAAGGCCAGCATCATCAATGCGTTCTTGCGCCGGAGAGACAGAATCTGAGAGCGCCATTCCGGGAAGGCCTGCACGGCATCCCGTCGCATTCGCATCAGCAGTTCGCCCATGCCGAAGGCGTAGATGGCACCCAGGATCCCCAGTCCGACGCCCCAGAGAAACAACCCAACGTGCCAACCGCTCCACTCGTGCACGGTCAGCACAAGGATGGCTAGAACGACCACGCCAGTTGCGACGGCCGCCCCCTTGTATGTCATCCAGCCCTCAAAGACTTTCCAGCCGCCCCCATCGCTCTTTGCCACGCACAGATCGTGCCCGATCCGGGATCGGCACCGCCGGACTCAGGGTCCCGCCCGATCGCAGCGAGGCGGGGTACCTTCGAGATGTCCGCCACCTCCCGCACCAGGAGCAGCCCGTGGAACCCCGCAGCGGCCGTCTTCCCGTTTCTGACACTGGTAGTCAGTTATCGAGTAGTAATCCGGAGGGCCGGAGAAACTAGCGTCTCGGGGAGGGACGGGCCGGACCGGCACCGTCCCTCCGTTGCGCCCGGGGCCCTGCCCGTGGCGGCGGGTCGGAAGCCTGAGAGAGCCTTGGAGACGAGGGGGACGCGATGTTGGTGGTGGCAGGCAGCTTCGAAGTCGACCCGGCGCGGCGCGACGAGTTCGTCGAAAGCCGCAAGGCGGCGATGACCATCTCCCGGGGTGAGAAGGGTTGTCACGAGTACGTCTTCGCCCCGGACCCGATCGACCCGGGGCGGGTGGTGCTCTTCGAGCGCTGGGAGAGCCCCGAGGATCTGGCGGCCCACCTGTCGGCGATGCGGGCGCGCAGCGCCGCCGCCGGCGAGCCGGCGTCGCCGCCGGTTCCCGTGATCAGCTCCGAGGTCCTGCAGTACGACATCAGCGGATCGGGGCCGGTCGGCGGCCGCTGACTCGTTCTGTGTGCTGTCGCTGTTAATTGTGCCGTAACCTGCCATATAGACGGTTTACGGCACAATTAACGCTCGAGGGCCGAGGGTGGCCGGTCACTCGGTGAGGCAGCCCTCGGTGGAGACCGCAGTGGTGGTCACGTCGGGGGTCAGGAAGGCGTTCAGGACCTTGTAGGAGAGGGCGTACGAGGTGCCTGACTCGTTCGGGTCGATCGCGAAGGCCACTCCCGCCACCTGACCGCTCGGCATGACCAGGGCGCCGCCGGAGTCCCCCGGGGCGAGGTCCGAGGCGAGGATGAACACGTCCCGGCTGGTCGTGTGGGAGTCGTAGAGATCCTGGCCCACGGCGTCGACCTCGGATGAGATCCGCGCGGGGGTGATCGCCAGCGGGGTCTGGCCGCCGGGGTGGCCGAAGACCGCTCCCTGATCCCCCACCGAAGCCGTGCCGATGGAGAGCGGCGTGTCGTCGAGCCCCGGCACCGAGAGCAGCGCGAGGTCGCGATCGGGGTCGAAGCGGATGACCGTCGCCGGCAGCTGTCTGCCCGAAGGGGTATCGACATTGGTCTCACCGAGCGGTTCACCGGCCACCACGTGTGCGTTCGTCACCACCAGGTTGGGTGCGATCGCGAAGCCACTCCCGTCCTGGATCCGGTCGCACGCCTGCCCCTGGACCCTGACCGTGGAGGCCGCCACGCGCGCCGAGACGGTTGCGGACAGAGAGGTGTCCGCCGGCGGAGGGCCGGCCGACCCGTTGTCGCGCAGCGCGTTGAACACCGCCGGAAACGTCTGTTGGCCGACCACGCGTCGCAGCGCCTGGAGGGTGCCGGGCGGACCGTTCTGCCTGCTCACCCACCGAGCGATGGCCGAGCCCTGCGTCGCCTGTGCCGGCAGGCCGGGAACAGACGAGATCGCCGGCAGGAGCAGCCACAGGGCCACGAACACGCCGAACACCCCGACCCCGGCCCCGACCACGCGGTCCACGGTGCGCAGCGGGCCGAGTGGGAGGGCGGCGTGGAGCCGGCCACCCACGAGGAGCCCGAGGGCCTGCCCGACGAAGGCCGCCCCGATGAGCACGGCGGCCGCGGTGATCAGGCGCTGGCCGGGCCGGGCGAGGTTGAAGGCGTTGAGGATGTCGGGCAGGAAGCGCGCCCCGAGGTAGAGGCCGAGTCCGAGCCCGATCCAGGACACGGCGCGGGCGAGGAACCCGAGGCGGTACCCGCCGAGGGCGGCAGCCGCCGCAACCAGGACGATGACGAGGTCCAGCCAGTTCATCGAACGCGCTCGCCTCGGTTCACCCGAGGGCGGTCTCGCCGGACCCTGGTTGATCGGACAGGGTGGGATCCGCCGGCTCCGTGTCTTCCTCGGCGTCCGCAGGGTCTTCCTCGGCGGCCGCAGGGTCTTCCTCGGCGTCCGCACGCGGCAGGGCTTCGCTCGTGCCGAAGGGAAACAGCCGGGCGGAGGTCAGGAACCCGGTGTGGGCGACCATGCAGTGGTCGGGCCGGACCGACTGTCCCTCGATGTGCCACGTGCGCTCGAGCACCTCGACCGTCTCGAGCATCCCGAAGCTGCTGGCCGTCAGCGCCTCGCGCAGCGTCACCGCCTGGGTGATGGTCGGCAGGTACGAGACGAGGATTCCGCCGGAGCGGAGGGCGGTCTCGGCGTGCTTGACGACACGCCACGGCTCCGGCAGGTCGAGGACCACGCGGTCCAGATCCCGTTCCTCGATCCCGTCGTACACGTCGGCAATTTTGACGTCATATCGGTCGAGAGCGTCGTCACCGAGGAAGCCGGCCACATTCGCCTTTGCCCGGGCGGCGAAGTCCTCGCGGATCTCGTATCCGCTGATCACGGCCCCGGCGCGCAGGAGGGTCATCGACAGCGCCCCCGAGCCGAGGCCCGACTCGAGGACCCGGGCGCCGGGGAAGATGTCGGCTCTCATGAGGATCGGGCCGAGGTCCTTCGGGTAGATGACCTGCGCCCCGCGGGGCATCTTGAGCACCACCTCGGCCAGCGTCGGGCGGACCGCCACGTAGCGAGCCCCGCTGCGGGACCGGACCCTGCTGCCCTCCTCACGGCCGATCAACTCGTCGTGCTCGAGGGGACCGGTGTGGCTGTGGAACACGCCGCCGGAGGCCAGGGTGACGAGGTAGCGGCGGCCCTTGCTGTCGAAGAGCAGGATCCGCTCCCCCGCAGCCAGTTGCCGGCTCACCGATGCTCCGTGGAGGAGTCGGTCTCCGGGGGGTGCCCGCCCCTCGAGGCGTTGCGGCGGGCCTTCTCGGCGAGCCGGCAGAAGGCGCAGACCTCCGAAACGGTCGGCGAACCGCACTCGGGGCAGGGGTGGAGATCCGCCCGTTGCTCGGTGGCGTGCGTCTCCACGAGGGGAGCGACCCGTTCGAGGAAGCCGAAGTAGAAGGCGGCCTTGCTGCCGGGCGAGCGGACCTCGACGTCGTTCAAGGCGCCCTTGTAGCCGAGGTGGCGGTTGCCCTCGGCCATCGGGCACTCCTCGACGATGTACTCGATGCCCTTCAGCACGCAGTAGGCCGCCGTCTCCCGTTCGGAGAGGCGCACCAGCGGCTTCACCTTGCGGGCGAAGCCGTCGTCCGCCGGAAGGACGGGGAGCTGGCGGCCGAGGTAGGCGAGGTCCCAGCGGAGGACGTTGCCGAACAGGACCGCCGCCTCGTCGTCGAGGTTGTGACCGGTGGCGACCACGTCGTAGCCCCCGTCCAGGGCCGCCTGGTTGAAGAGGTGGCGCTTGGACAGTCCGCAGGCGGAACAGGGCGTGCGTCGGGCGGCGGGCGCACCGGTCGGGATGTCGAAGCCGAAGGTTGTCGGGATGTCCACCTCGACGAGCTTCGCCCCCCGCCTGCTGGCGAAGTCCCGGGCGTAGCGGCCGGAGGCGTCGCTGTACTCGCCGATGCCGAGGCCCAGGTAGAGGCCGTCGGCGCGGACGCCGAGGTCGAGGAGGATGTCCCAGAGGGCGAGCGAGTCCTTTCCCCCCGAGACCGCGACGAGGACCCGGTCATCGGGACCGAACATGTCGTAGGCGTGCACCGTCCGCTCCACCTGGTCCCGGCAATGGCGGACAAAGCAGTCCTGACAGAACGCCGTGTTGTGCCGGCGGATGTCGATCACCGCCGGCCGGCTGCACGCGCGGCACTTCACAGGGCCCCTCCGGAGATCACCGGGCGTATTTCGACCGTGACCTCGGGCGGGAGCACGGCGTCACCGGTGACAAGCGTCCCGTCCGAGATGACGAGCACCGCCTCTCGGTTGATGTCGAGCCGCTCGAGGAGGGCATGGACCCGGAGCGGCCCAGGGACCTCGATCTCCCGGCTGGGGTTGCGGAGCAGCACCTTCACGCTTCGATCTTCACCCTTTTTGCCCGTGCCTGCACCTCGGCCTCCGGGTTTGCGGGTCCGGACGTCGGCCCTGGCTCTACGGGCGAGGCTCGTGGAAGACCCGGAACGTCTCCCCCGGCCGGAGCGGCTCGGAGAAGACCACCTCCACCTCCCGTGCCATGGCACGGCCGGCGAGATGGGCGAGCAAGGCCATCGCCCCGACGACGAGGAAGGCCTTGCTGTCGCCGAGCACCCCCCGCTGCCAGCCCTGGCGCATTCCCTGGCGGAGCAGCGAAGCGACCAGTCGGCGGATCCCGCGCTTCATCGCCGCGCCCGGTCTGCGCGCTGCTCGTCGGCTCGCGAGGCTCCGCTCACAGGCGGCGGACCTCCACCCACGTCGAGGTGCGCCGGCCCCGCTTGCGGCCGAGGACGAAGGCCAGGATCACGATGCCGACGACCAACCCGACGGCGGCCAGGGTGATGGTCCGCTTGCCGCCGCTGTCGACCTCCGTAGCCCCCCGAATCTCCGCATCGATCTCGCTCAGCTTGGCCTTGATGTCGCCGATCCCGACCTGGCCGTTGGAGCTCGGCGCCGGTGCATTCCCCCGCTCGGTGCTCCGCTGCTCTCGCCGCCGCTGACGCCGGCCCTTCGAGGCGTCGCCGGACGGTGTGGTCTGCTGACTCGTTGAGGTCTGCTGGCTCATGGCTTGGCCTGTCTGGTGGAAAGGGCTGCCTGCCTGGTCGGTCGAGGCCCCGGTCGGGTGGCCGGTCGGTGATGCATCGTACGCGGGTCCCCCC
>WQVT01000113.1 GCA_009785715.1 Acidimicrobiaceae bacterium
CTCGAACCAGGGGCCGGGGTTGCAGGTGACGATGACGGCGACGACTGGCGGGGCGGTTGGCGACGATTCCATCCGGGGGGCCGAGCGTAGTGGGCCGCCGCCGCGAAACACCTACTTCTGGAGACGCCGGGGGTCGGTTGACGCACGGATAGTGCTTGCAACAGTTATATGCTTGCCTTACAGCAGCAAGCACCCGGAGACCCGGTACCGTCCACTTCGCAGCTGAAGTTCGCGGCCCGGCCCGACGCCGGATGCGGCCGAGCCGAACGGAGGACACCATGTCGGACAACCCCATCAAGGACTTCGAGGACTTCGCTCGGGACGCCGTGTACGCCGCGGTGGGGCTCGGGGTGATCGGCTTCCAGAAGGCGCAGGTCCGCCGCCGGGAGATCGCCGACGCCCTGGCGGAACGGGGGGTCGACGTCGGGGAGCAGGTCCGGGCGGCCGGCGGGACGCTGCGTCCGCCCCTCGAGGGTCTCCGCCCGCAGATCGATGCCCTACGCCCGCAGATCGATGCCCTTCGCCCGAAGATCGACGCCCTCCGCCCCCAGGCCGAGGCGATCGGGGTCCAGCTGCTCGCCGCCGCCGTCGCCCTCCGGCCCCAGTTCGAGTCGCTGGGGGCAGGCGTCGCCGATCTTCTGAAGTCGGTGGACGAGCACGCGGGGCCGATGCGACGCGAGGTCGACTCCCGGGTCTCCGGGCTCGAGGAGCATCTCCCGCCCGGTGCTCGCGCCGGCTTCGCCCAGTTGCGCGCCAGGGCCTCCGGGCCGGAGGAGACGCTGCACTGGCTGATGGGGCTGCTGGCGCCTTCCGGAGCCACCGACGACTCGGGAGTCACCGAGGACTCGGCGGCCACCGAGGGGGAAGAGGACGAGGGGGACGACGGGCCCCCGGTGATGGCGTAGCGCTCAGCGCGGCGAGGCGCGCTCGCCGGCGGTGAAGCCGTCGAGCACATCCTGCAGGGTCCGGTCGAGCTCGATCGTGGGGGTCCACCCGGTGGTCTCCCGCAACCGTGACGGGTCGCCCCGCAGGTCCGGCACGTCGACCGGGCGCATGCGGGACGGGTCGACGACGAGCGGCAGGTCGACGCCGGCGAGGGCCAGGAGCCGCCGCGCCACGTCCTCGATGAGGACGGACTCGCCGCGGCACACGTTGTAGACCTCGCCCGGCCGCCCATCGGTGAGCAACCGTCGGTACGCGCGCACCACGTCCCGCACGTCCGTGAGATCGCGTCGGGCAGCCAGGTTGCCGACCGACAGGTGATCGGCGCCCGAGCGTGCCGCCTCCGCCACCTGCCGGGCGAGGGCCGGGACGACGTAGTCGGGAACCTGCCCCGGTCCGGTGTGGTTGAACGGACGGACGCGGACCACCTCGAGCCCCGAGCCGAGCCAGGCCTGGAGCCCGAGCAGCTCGGCCGAGGCCTTGCTGGCGGCGTAGGGGCTGGCCGGACGGAACGGGTGCTCCTCACGGATCGGCAACTCGTCGGCGGCGACCCGCCCGTACACCTCCGCGGAGCTGACCAGGAGGACACGCGGCGGCCGGGCGAGGGCCCCGGCGGCGTCGAGCAGGTTGAGGGCGCCGACGGTGTTGACCTCGAAGGTGGCCCGGGCCTCTGCCCAGGAGCGCCCGACGCTGGCCTGCGCCGCGAGGTGACAGACGGCATCCGGGGCGATCTTCTCGACGGCGGCGGACAGCGCCGCGGGATCGGTCACGTCCACCTCGGTGTCGAGCCCGACGACCTCGTCCCCGGCGTCGGCCAGGTGCCGCAGCAGCCACGTGCCGACGAATCCGCGGCTGCCCGTCACGAGTACTCGCACCGCTCCGACCGTACCGCCCCGGGCCGCGGCCACGGACGGACGGCCGCCCACCGCCTATCCCCCGCCGAGGACCTCCTCGTAGACCGCCCGCGTCCCGCGGATGCTGCGCTCCACCGACCACTCCGCCGCGTGCGCCCGGCCCGCCTCCCCGAACCGCCGTGCGGCGATCGGGTCCGCCAACAGCCCGCCGATCGCATCAGCCCACGCCTTCACCTCGCCCACCGTGACGCGCACCGCGGCGTCGCCCGCGACCTCCCGCAACACCGCCAGGTCCGAACAGACCACCGGTGTGCCCTGGGTCATCGCCTCGAGGACCGGGAAACCGAACCCTTCGTGGCGGCTCGGGAAGGCGAACACCGCCGCTCCCGCGTACAACGCCCACAGCTCGTCATCGGGGACGGGCCCGAGCCGCACCAGGTCCGACCCGAGCTCGTCGGTGTCGGCGGGCGCCAGGACCCCTTTGCCCAACCATCCCTCGTAACCGGTCAGGACGAGCCTGGCCCGCACTCCCCGTCGATGGAGCATGGCCATCGCGGCGACCAGGGTGTCGACCCCCTTGCGCGGCTCGATGCTCCCCACCCAGAGGACGTAGGGGCTGTCCGCCAGGCCGTTGGCGCGGACCACCGCATCCCGACGCTCGGCGGGGACCGCCACCTGCTCGACCCCGTTCGGAACCACCCGGATCCGTTCGGGCCGGATTGCTGTGTGGTCGGCGATCTCCTGCGCCGCCGCCTGGCTCACGGTCACGATCAGGTCCGCCCGGCTGGAGGCCGCCGCCAGCCCGGCCCGGTGGAACCGCAGGCCCCGGCGCGTGAACGCCTCGGGGAACAGGTCGGGGGCGGCGTCGTGGACCGTCACCACGAGCGGCGCCTTCCCGCGGGGGGGCACGGCGACCGAGGGGGCGTGGACCACGTCGAAGGGGGTTCCGAGCAGGAGCGGTGGAGCGCCGAGATGGTGCCAGGCGTCGTAGAGGAGGGGTCTGGGCAAAGGGAGCACGTGCGCCCGGAGCCCCGCGAGGCCGAACCGGCCCAGGGCGGCGTTGACATTCGCCGGGCGGTGGCGGGCGACGAAGCCGATCACCTCGTCGTCGGGGAAGACCTGGGGCAGTACCATCGCCAGCCTTGCCGTGTACCGCCCCACGCCGCCAGGAGAGCGATACAGGAGCTGCTCGAGGTTGACGGCCACTCGCACCAGGCGAATCCTCTCGATCCAGAACGTGACGGACGGTGGGGGCTCGGAGCGGGCCCTGATCCGAATGATCCGCCAGCTCCGGGCCGAGGGGTGGGAATGCCACGTGGCAGTCGGCAGCCAACCCCGGCTGGCGGGCGAGTATGCCGCTGCCGGCGCGCTGGTGCACATCGTGCCCATGAAGCGGATCACCACCTCGGGCCGCTTCGGTCGCTGGCCCCGCTATCTGGCGGCCTGGCCGGTGTCGGTGGCCCGCCTGGTACGCCTGGGCCGGCGGCTGGACGTCGACGTGGTCCACACCAACTCCCTGCACGCCTGGTACGGCTGGGCGGCGGCCGCCGCGCTGCGCCGGCCGCACGTCTGGCACGCCCGGGAGATCGTGGTCCAGTCGGCGCTCGCCCTGCGCGTGGAGCGCTTCCTGACCCGCCACTTCGCCGACCGCGTGGTGGCCGTCTCGGAGGCGGTCGCCGAACAGTTCGCCGGTGAGCCCGTCACGGTCATCTTCGACGAGCCCGACCCGACGGAGTTCAGGCCCTCGCTCGCTGGACGGTTCCGTGGGCGGGTCGGGATCGCCGACGACGCCCCGCTGGTCGGCTCGGTCGGGCGGATCGACACGTGGAAGGGCGTGGACACCCTGCTGAAGGCCGTTCCCGTCATCCGTTCCGGCCGGCCGGAGGTCGAGGTGCTGGTCGCCGGCCCGCCCGTCATCGGCAAGGAGGCGTACGCCCGGGGGCTGGCGGATCAGGCGGAGACGCTCGGGGTCCACTGGCTCGGGCCGCGGGACGACGTGGCCGAGCTGATGGCCGACCTCGACGTGTACGTGATGGCCTCCACCGAGCCCGAGCCCTTCGGCCTCGGCCTCGTCGAGGCGCTCGCCTCCGGCACCCCTGCCGTTGCGACCGACGCCGGCGGGCCGATCGAGATTCTGTCGCCGGTGCCCGAGGAGTCGGCACGGCTCGTGCCGATCGGCGACGCCTGGGACCTCGCCGAGGCGGTCCTTGCCCTCCTTCCCGACTCCACCTCCTCCGGGACCCGGGCTTTGCGCCCGCCGCTCCGGCGGGCCGAGCCGGGGCGCTTCGGGGAACTGTTCGCGTCGGTGCTGGCGGCGAGCGAGGGGAGCGAGGGGAGCGAGGGGCGCCGGCGGGGCCGCTTGTGAGCTCTTCGCGTCCATGTGACCGATTCCGTGACATGTGACGACGCACCTACCTGGATTGACCTGTGTGCGCTCACATGAACCGGAATCACGCACATGAACGCGAATCGCGCACAGACGCAGACGCCTTCAACCGCCGGCCAGGCGGTGGTAGAGCCCGGCGAGGCCGTCGCCGGCCCGCTTCCAGCTGAACTCGGCGACCCGGGCGGCGCCGGCGGCCACCAGCCGGTCGCGATCCGCGCCGTCGGCGAGCGCCCGCTCCAGGCCGGCGGCCAGGGCGCCGGCGTCGCCGACGGGGACGAGCACGGCGGCGTCGCCGACCACCTCCGGGACGGATCCGGCCGCAGTGGCGACGACGGGCACGCCAGCGGCCATCGCCTCGAGGGGCGGGAACCCGAACCCCTCGTACAGGGAGGGATAGGCGAAGACCGTCGCGCCGGCCATCACGGCGGCCGGGTCTGCGAGCCAACCGAGCCGCTCGATCCGCCGGCGATGGGTTGCGGCCTCGATCGCCCGGCGTACGGCGTCCTCGCCCCACCCCGCGGGCCCGGCGATCTTCAGGACCAGGTCGGGATGTCGCGCCGCGAGGTCGTCGAAGGCCCGGACGAGGGTGGGCAGGTCCTTGCGCGGCTCCACGGTCCCGAGCGCGAGCACGTACGGCGGCTTGCCGGGGCCCGAAGCGGGCCTCGTGACGGTCTTGGCAACCCCGGGTGCGACCACCACGAGGCGCTCGGGAGCGACGCGGAAGTGCTCGGCGACCTCGTCGGCGACCGCGTGCGAGGGGACGTGGACGGTGGCGCCGCCGGCGACCGCGCGGGCGACCAACCCCGGGTAGCGGAGGGCCGCCGGCGGGCACAGCTGCGGATAGCGGACGCAGGTCAGATCCCACACGGTCACCACCCGCGCCGCCCGACGAGCCGGGGGGACCACGAAGTTCGTGCCGTGGACCACCTGTACCGGGCCGGCCCACCACTCCGCGGGTGCCGCGTCGTGCCGGGCCCAGACGCGCTGCGCGATGCCAGCCGGCAACGGCGTGCTCACCCGACCGACACCGGCCGGCAATTGGCCGGGCAGGCTCCGCCAGCCGGCGAGCGTCAGCCCGTAGGCCCGGAGGTGAAGGTCCCGCCGCCCCGACAGTTCGGTCAACCATCCGCCCACCGCCGTCCCGATCCCCGTACGCGCACCGATCAGCGGGGTGGCATCGAAGGCAACGGAGACCACGGCGCACCCGAGCGTACCGGCGTTAACGTGTCGCGGTGATCGTCGCCCTGGCCGGTGGAGTGGGGGCGGCGCGGATGCTGCGGGGCCTCGTCGGCGTCGCGGATCCGGCCACGATCACGGCGGTGGTTAACACCGGCGACGACACCGTCCTGCATGGCCTCCACGTGAGCCCCGACCTCGACACGGTCACCTACACCCTCGCCGGCGCCATCAACGGCGAGACCGGGTGGGGACTGGCCGGCGAGACCTGGCAGGCCATGGGCGAGCTGGCCGCCCTGAGCGGGGGCCGGCTCTCCTGGTTCAACCTGGGTGACCACGATCTCGGCACCCACCTCTACCGCACCGCCCGGCTGGCGGAGGGCGCCACGCTCAGCCAGGTCACGGCCGAGATCACGGCCCGCTGGGATCTCCCGGTCCGGCTCCTGCCGATGAGCGACGACCGGGTCGAGACCCGGGTCCGCGCCATCGTTGCCAGGGACGGGACCGCATCCGAAGCCGAGCTCGGCTTCCAGGAGTACTTCGTCGGGCACCGCCACGACGTGCCCGTGCGCGGGGTCCGCTTCGCCGGCGTGGACGAGGCGCGCCCCGCCCCGGGCGTGCTCGAGGCCATCGCCGGCGCGGAGCGGATCGTGATCTGCCCGTCGAACCCGATCGTGTCGATCGGGCCGGTGCTCGCCACCGGGGGGATCGGTGAAGCGGTCGCGGCCCGGCGCAACGACGTGGTGGCCGTCTCCCCCATCGTCGGCGGCCGGGCCCTCAAGGGACCCGCGGACCGGATGCTCGCCGACCTCGGCTTCACCTCTTCCGTGGGTGGCGTGGCCCGGCTCTGGTCTCCCTACGCCGCCACCCTGGTCATAGACCCGGCCGATGAGGGGGAACGCGACCAGGTGGAGGGAGCCGGGATGGCCTGCGTGGTGCACCCGAGCGTGATGACCGGTCCTCCCGCCGCTCACGCCCTGGCCCGCGTCGTCCTCGGGGAGATGTCGTGACGATTTCGCTGATTCCGATCGAAGGCCTCCCCGAGATCCACCCCGGGGACGAGCTGTCGGCGATCATCGCCGAGCGGGCCGCGCTCGTCGACGGCGACGTGGTGGTCGTGACCCAGAAGATCGTTTCCAAGGCCGAGGGCCGGCTGGTCGCCGTCGACCCGAACGACCCGCTCTCCCACAAGCGGCTGGTCGTCGACGAGGCGGTGCGGATCCTGCGTCGCCGTGGCGAGCTGATCATGACCGAGACCCGTCACGGGTTCGTGTGCGCCAACGCCGGCGTCGACCTCTCGAACGTGGAACGGGGTTACGCGGCGCTCCTGCCGATCGACTCCGACCGTTCTGCGAGGCGCATCCGCGACGGCCTGCGGGCCCGGGCCGGGGTCGAGGTCGGCGTCGTGGTCTCCGACACGTTCGGCCGCACCTGGCGCCGTGGCGTCACCGACGTCGCGATCGGCACGGCCGGGATCGCCGCCGTCGTGGATCTGCGCGGCACCAGCGACGCCTACGGCAGGGAGCTTCAGGTCACCGAGGTGTGCGTGGCCGACGAACTGGCGTCGGCCGCCGAACTGGTGATGGGCAAGTCGGCAGGCGTCCCCGTTGCCATCGTCCGTGGCGTGGACCGCACCTGGTTGCGGGAGTCCTCGGTGCACGACGAGATCGTCCGCTCCTATCAGGAGGACCTGTTCCGCTGAGGATGGCCGCCCCCGGGATGCCGCCGGTCACGTCCCGAGGGCGTCCACGACGGCCGCCACCCCCTCCTCCAGCCCCGTCCAGGGCTTCCACCCGAGGTGGAGCTCGGCGCGGGAGGGATCCAGGCAGACTCGGGCCGCTTCGCCGGGCCGGCGCGGACCTGGCAGCGCCTTCCGGGTGACGCCGACCGCGGCCGCCACCGCCTGGTAGAGGGCGGAGATGCTCGTCTCGACGCCGGTCCCGACGTTGAGCAGGAGCCCGCCCCCCCGCCTCGCGGCGCGGGCGAACGCATCGACGACGTCGTCGACGTAGACGAAGTC
>WQVT01000114.1 GCA_009785715.1 Acidimicrobiaceae bacterium
CCACCGGGCAGATCGTGGCGAACGATATCGCCAGGACCAAGGCCGACGACGGCGGTCTGGTACCGCCGCTCGTCGACGTGCTCAACGACATGCTCGAGGGCTCAGGTGGCACCAACGGGCTGTCCGACCCGACCTTCCCGGCCCCTCAGGCTCGGGCAATCGTGAACGCCGGCGCCACTCCGATGTTGACCACCCAGTGGACCGACAACCTTGCGAGCATTACCTCGAACAATGGGAATAACGACCGGGCGGTCCTGACGAAATGGGCGAAAGCCGCCTACAACTTCGACAACCACCACACGATCCTGATCCGGCCGTGGCGGGAGTTGAACGGCAATTGGTACCCCTGGGGAGTCCCGAATGTCGGTGCCACCGAGTATGTGAAGGCGTGGCGGGACGCCTACGACATCATCCATCCGATCGCCCCGAACGTCCTGTGGGTGTGGAACGTCGCCACGGGAGGCAGCGACACCAACTATGCGGCCGCCTACCCCGGTGACGCCTACGTCGACTACACCAGCTTCGACTCGTACGTGGGGAACAAGGGCAAGGCCTGGACGGCCACGCAGCCGACCTACAACGCCCTGGCACACCTCGGCTCGGGGACGAAGCCGATCATGGTGCCCGAGTTCTCGATCTACACGAGCGTCCCGGGGCTCACCGACGCCGCCCGGGCCGCGTGGATCACCAGCACGTTTGCCGACGCAGCCTGCGAGCAGCCGAGGGTGGTGAGCATGGACTGGTTCAACGGTCAGGGGCCGCCGGACGGGAGCGCGGCGTTCGACGCCCCTGGCTGGCCGCGATCGGAAGCGGCCTTCGACAAGGCCATCGACCACCCGGTGTACTCGTGCCCACGTGAGCCCTGAGGTCTTCCGGGCAAGGTAATTTCGCTCCGGTGACCGACGACCTGTGGGCCAGCCTGGCAGAGCAATTCGCCGATGACGCCTATGCGTCGGTGAAGGGGTACGTGCGCACCTACGTGATGCACCGGCAGTTGCTCGAGCATCTCCCCGCCCCTCCGGCGTCGGTGCTCGACGTCGGGGGCGGGGCGGGCCATCAATCGTTGCCGCTCGCCCAGGCCGGCTATGACGTGACGTTGCTGGACCCGTCGCCCGCGATGCTCGAGCGGGCTCGAGAACGACTCGGGCGACTGCCTGGAGAGGCCCAGGGTCGGGTGACGCTGGTGGAAGCGGACGGCGAGAGCGCCGGCGAAGCGGTGCAGGGCGAACGCTTCGCCGCCGTCCTGTGCCATGGCGTGCTCGGATACCTGGAGCGGCCGGAGCCCCTGGTCGACCAGCTGTGCCGGTGCGCCGCTCCCGGTGGCGTCGTCTCGATCATGACCGGCAACGCCAGGGCCATGGCGGTGCGCCCCGCCCTCGAACGGCGGTGGGACGACGCCCTCGCCTCCTTCGATGCCACGACCGAGATCGGGGTGCTGGGCGTGCCGGCGCGAGCCGACACGGTGGAGGAGGTCGGCGACCTCGTGCGGAGCCACGGCGTGGAGCCGGTCCGCTGGTACGGGGTGTGGCTGTTCGTCGACTGGCTCGAGTTCAGCGGAGCCCGGCTGGACCCGGGCGATGCCGAGCAGGTCGCGGCGACCGCAGAGGTCGAGCTCGAGGCCGGCCGGCGAGATCCCTACCGCCAGCTCAGTCGCGTCTTTCATCTCGTCGGACGTAAACGGGCGGCCTGAGGCGGGCCGGCAGCCGCCGGCGGCAGTTCAGTTCTCCAGAAGGTTGAAACCCTTGTTCAGGCCCTGACACTGCTTCCCGGCGTCCTGAAACGCCGCAGAGTTGGGGTTGAGGTCGCCCGTCGGGTCTTTGATGTCGATCGTTCCCTGACCGTTCGGGTCGGGAAAGTCGGTCACGCCGTGGGAGCGCATGCACTGGGCGAAGTTGAGGGCGTTGGTGTTCCTCTTGGCAGGCGACTGGTTGCCGGCGGGCAGCAGCGAGCTGCACGTCTTGTCGGCGGCCTGGAACTGGGGCGTGCCCTGATCCGGGAAGTGGCCCGGAGTGACCCGGATCTGGCCCTGGCTGTTCGGGTCGGGGAAGTCGCTCAGTCCGTGGGAGCGCATGCACTCCGAGTACTGGAGCATCCTCGCCTGGCTCGAGAGGTGCTGCGACGAGACGCCCTTCGGGGCCGTCGTGGTCGTCGCCCCCCCGCCGGCGACGGCGAGCCCGGAGGACGCAGCCCCGCACCCTGCGAGTCCGACGGCGAGGCCCGTCACCGTGACGAGCAGCCAGCGGGTCTTCCGGGGCCGAACCGCCTTGCGAATCCGGGGCCTGCCCTCTTCCGGGGTGTCTTCCGTGATCTCGGAGCCCACGTCGTTTCTCATGTCGCCGTCCTTTCGGCCTTGAGGCTGTCGAGGGCAGTTGTACGAAAGGGTCGGTCACAGCCCGGTCATCGCCGTTGTGACCTCGTTGTAACCGGCGACCTGCGATCCTCTGCCTCATGACCGGTTGAGCATCGGGGGAAGCATGAGAGTGCTGGTAGTGGAAGACCACGAACGGCTCGCCAGGGCCCTGGCCGAGGGGTTGCGCCAGGAGGGCATGGCCGTCGACCTGGTCTTCGACGGCGACGACGGCCTGACCCATCTGCAGGTCAACCGCTACGACGTCGTCGTCCTGGACCGGGACGTGCCGGGCACGCACGGCGACGACGTCTGCCGGGCCCTCGTGGATGACCGGTCCCCCACCCGGGTGCTGATGCTGACGGCGGCCGGCTCGGTGCGAGACCGGATCGACGGCCTGCAGCTCGGTGCGGACGACTACCTGGCGAAGCCCTTCGACTTCGCCGAGCTCGTGGCCCGCATCCGCGCCCTGGCCCGCCGAGCCACGTTGCCGCTGCCCCCCGTCTTCGAATACGACGACGTCCGCCTCGACCCCGGCCTGCGGGTGGCGACCCGCGCCGGCCGGCGTCTTGCGCTCAGCCCGAAGGAGTTCGCGGTGCTCGAATGCCTCCTCGCCGCAGAAGGGCGCCCGGTCTCTGCGGAAGAGCTGCTCGAGGAGGCGTGGGACGAGGCGGCCGATCCGTTCACGACCACCGTCAAGACCACCATGAACCGTCTCCGGGCCAAGCTCGGCGACCCACCCCTCATCGAGACCATGCGGGAAAGCGGCTACCGCATAGGCGGGCTCCGATGAGCCGGCTCCGCACCGGCCCGGTCCCCGCCCGCTGGGTCCGTCTGCCCAGGCGGAGCGCCCGCCTTCGCCTCACGGTCCTCTACGCCGGGCTGTTCCTCGTCTCCGGTGCGGCGGTGCTCGCGATCACGTACCTGCTGGTCGAGCACTGGCGGCTGCCGCTCTACCAGGGTCCGACGCGGATCAGCATTCCCCCCGCGGGCAATCCCGCCGCGCACCTGCTCCAGCAGCAACGCCTGGCCGATCTCCACCAGCTCCTCCAGGCGCTCGCCGTTGCCCTCGCCGTCGTCGCCGTGGTGTCCATCGCGTCGGGCTGGATCGTCGCCGGCCGGGTGCTCCGGCCCCTTCGGACCATCACCGCGACGGCGCGACGGATCTCCGCCAGGAACCTGAACGAACGTCTCGACCTGAAGGGCGCCGACGACGAGCTCAGGCAGCTCGGCGACACCCTCGACGACCTCTTTGCACGGCTCCAGGCGTCTTTCGACGCCCAGAGGCAGTTCGTGGCGAATGCCTCACACGAGCTTCGGACGCCGCTCACCGCGGAGCGCACCCTGCTCCAGGTCGCCCTCGCGAGCCCGAAGACGAGCGCCGAGCGGTGGCGATCCACGGGCCACGAGCTGCTCGCCTCGAGCGACGAGCAGGCGCGTCTCATCGAGGCGCTCCTCACCCTCGCCAACAGCGAAGCCGGGCCCGATCACTACGAACCCGTCGATCTCGCGGCCATCACCCGGCGGGCGATTCTCGCTCCCCGCCCCGGCATCGGCCGGCTGGGCCTGCACGTCGAGACCTCGATCCGACCCGCCCTGGTCGAGGGGGACCCGCTCCTCCTCGAACGGCTCGTCGCCAACCTGATCGACAACGCCGTGCGCTACAACCAGGTGGCGGGAGGCGTCACCGTCTCGACCGGGACCAGCGGCGGCCGCGCCCTGCTGTCCGTAGGGAACACGGGGCCGGTCATCCCGACCGGAGAGGTCGACCGTCTCCTCGAACCGTTCCAGCGCCTCGACGGCCACCGCACCCACCAGGGCGACGGTCACGGCCTCGGCCTCTCCATCGTCCGGGCCATCGCCTCGACGCACGGGGCATCCCTGAGGGTGCACCCTCGCGAAAGCGGGGGTCTCGATATCGAGGTCTGCTTCCGGTCACTGACGCCAGAGGCGCTCCGAGGCAAGCCGAGCCCCCTCCACGAGGGAGGCGAACTTGGCCCAGGCGATCTCGGCGTGGGGCACCCGAGAGCCGAGGCCGCAGTCCGTCCCCGCGATCACGTTCTCACGGCCGACGACCTCGGCGAAGCGCATGAGCCGTTGGGCAACGAGCTCCGGATGCTCGATATGCAGTGACGAGTGACCGATGACCCCGGGCATAAGGAGCTTTCCAGCCGGTAGCTTCGTGTCCTCCCACACCATCCACTCGTGCTCGTGCACCGGGTTAGCCGCCTCGACGGAGTAGCACTGCGCGTGCACTTTGAGCACAATATCGACGATGTCGGCGAGGGCGATATCACTCTGGTGAGGTCCGAGCGGGCTGCCCCAGCACACGTGCAGACGAACCTGCTCCTCGGGGATCCCCTCCAGCGCCTGATTCAGCGCCTCGACCCGCACCTCGGCATAGCGCCGGTATTCGTCCAGCGTCATCTCGGGGTTCACCTGCCAGCCGTCGGGCAGGTCCGGGTCGTCGATCTGCAGGATGAACCCGGCGTCGGCGATCACCTTGTACTCCTCGTGGAGGACGTCGGCGATCGCGGAGAGCATCGACTCCTCGTCCGGGTAGTACTCGTTCATCAGCAGGTGCTCGAGGGTGCCCGGGGCCACCGCGGCCAGGTAGGGCACCATTTCGTTGCCGGCCGTGTCCGTGCCCGCCAGCGCCTCCTTCAGCCGCTCGACGTCGCGCTGCGCCGCCTCCTTCCCCACGTAGTTCAGCGGCCCGACGACGTAGGTCGCCTCTCGGGGCGCAGGCGCGGCGGTCGCGGCATGGCCCGACCACAGGCGCCAGGTGGGATTCGCCGGCGCCACCGAGAAGTACCCGGGGAACCGCTGCCGATCGCGCAGGTCGATGGGGCGTTGGGGAACCTCCGACGCGCGACGCTCCAGGCCGCCGATCCGGCTGACGGCGTAGCGATGGAAACCCTCGTGCTTGGCGAACTCGCCGTCGTTGCCGATATCGATGCCAACCTCGGCCTGCTTGGCGACCACCGCGGTCACCGCTTCGCTGACGTACCGCTCCAGCTCGTCGCTCCCCCGCGCGCTGCTGGCCACCCGGTCGCGGAATTCCGCCTCCCGCGGCAGCGTCCCCGCGTGCGACACCCGAATACGATCCGTGCTTCTCTGCATGATCCCTCCCTCTGCCGCGCCGCAGCCCCTGCCGCACCGTAGCCCGCGCCGCACCGTGGCCCGCGCCCGGCGTGCCCTCCGAGCGGAGACTTCCGCTGGAAGCAAAGGGCCGGCAGCTTGATCGCGGGACGGCCGAGGCCGTAAGGTGCCTTGGATCCGCGCTGCGATTTGGGGGAATGGCACATGGCACGTTCGCCACGGGTGATCGTCATCGGTGGGGGGATCGGCGGGTTGACCGCAGCACAAGCCCTGACCCAAAAGGGTTGCGAAGTCCACGTCTATGAATCGGCCCCCGAGCTGAAAGAGATCGGAGCGGGGGTCGCGCTCGGACCGAACGCGATGAAGGTCCTACGTTCGCTGGGGCTCGAGGACCCGATACGCGCCGTAGGTTGGGAGCGCGAGCAGATGCTGTCGCGCCACTGGCGAACGGGCAGGATCGTCCGTCAGTCGACCACGGCGCGAGCCGACACGATCGCCAGATACGGCGCTGCCGGGTGCAGCATCCATCGCGCCGACATGCTCGATGCCCTCGCCAATGCTCTGCCGAGCTCCGTCGATGTGCACCTCGGAATGCGCGGCGTCTCGGCGGCCACCGAGGGCGACCGCGCGATCGCGACCTTCGCCGACGGGAGCGAGGTCGAGGGCGACGTGGTCATCGGGGCGGACGGCATCCACTCCAAGGTCCGGGAAGCGCTCTTCGGCCCCGACGCGCCGCGCTTCACCGGGAAGGTCTGCTATCGCAGCGTCATCCCGGTCGACACGCCGGAGCTCGAAGACCTGCGCGACGGCGGTGGCTCCTTCGGCCCGCACGGGACGATCGTCATCTACGGGGTTCGCCGAGGCGAGCTCGTCAACGTCGTATGCCACCACGACGACGAGGAATACAAACACGAGTCGTGGATCACGGAGTGCCCGAAGGAGGAGGTACTCCAGGTCTACCGTCGCTGGAGTGACCGCATATCGCGCCTGCTCTCCGCGTCGGAGATCTGGTACAAGTGGGCGCTCTACGACCGGGACCCGATCCCGCAGTGGACCATCGGCCGCGTGACGGTGCTCGGCGACGCGGCGCACCCGATGCTCCCCTACCTCGGCCAGGGCGCCTGCCAGGCGCTCGAGGACGGCGTCGTGCTCGCCAACGCCCTCGAGCGGATGCCGGACGACCTGCCGGGCGCCCTGCAGCTGTACGAACGGGTCCGGCGTCCCCGCGCCAGCCGGGTCGTGCTGTACGCACGTGAGCGGGGCGTCGACAACCATCTCGTCTCCCCGATCGCCGCCTGGAAGCGCGACACGCTGATCGCCCTCCGCAAGCGGTTCACGAGCGACGTGGGGGGTCGAGGCGACGCCTGGATTCCCTCCTACGACGCCAGCGCACCCGACGTGCTCGCCGTGGCATAGGCTTCTGATCCACCAGCTGAGGGAGTCGGGGTGCCCCTGCCGGCCGAGCATCGCGGGATCCCGCAGTGGGTAGTGATTCTCCACTGGATCAGAGGGAGCCTGCCATGAAGAAGCTTCTCGTCTTTGTAGGGACAGGGATCGGCATCGGCTACCTGCTCGGGTCACGGGCGGGCCGAGATCCCTACGAGCGCCTCGAAGGGGGAGTCCGGAACTTTGCCGGACGCCCGGAGGTGCACGACCGGCTCGATGCGGCCCAACGCGCAGCGTCGCAGCAATGGAACGGCCTGGCCAGCAAGGCGCCGGGCAAGCTTCCGACTTGGGGCAACGCCCCCGAGCCCACGCAAGCGGAGTCAACGCAAGCCGAGTCAACGCAAGCCGATCCGACACCGGGCGAGTCCGCGCCGGTGGACGGCAACGAACAGGCCGACGTCACCCTCAACACGGAGTAGCCCAACACGGAGTAGTCCGATCAGGCCAGGTCGTGCTCCCGGGCG
>WQVT01000115.1 GCA_009785715.1 Acidimicrobiaceae bacterium
TCGATCGAGCGGTCATCGGCGGTGGCAATACGCAGGTACGCCAGGGCGGCGCGGAGGCCGGTGCGTTCGAGCACATCGGGGCGTAGCACCGAATTGACCGGCACGCCGGCCTCGACGAGCGCCACCTGCGGGGCCAGGAGCAGGGAGTTGACGCGGGTGAGGACGGCGATGCGCGCCGGCGCCACCCCCTCGTCGAGCCAACCTCGGACGACCCCGACGAGGGTCTCCGCGCCGGCGGTCGGGGCGTGGCGGTGCACCTGGAGGGCCTTCTCGCCAGATGGCGACCGGCCGGCGGGGCGGATCACCTTGTCCACCCGCCGCCGGTTGTAGGAGAGCAGATGGACGGCGGCGGTCACGACGGCCGGCGGGCAGCGGTAGTTGACCTCGAGAGGATGGGACGCCGCACCCGGGAACAGCCGGTCGTAGTCGATGAGGAACGCCGGGTCGGCGCCGGCGTGACCGTAGATCACCTGGTCGTCGTCGCCGACGCCGAAGACGTCGAGCCCCGGGAGGGCGAGAAGGCGGAGCAGGAGCACATGCGCAGGGGTCAGGTCCTGGAATTCGTCGACCAAGAGGTGGCGGCCGAAACGCTGGGCTTCGAGGCGGAAGGCACCGTCCACGAGCAGCGCCTCGATGGCCCCGTAGATCTGCTCGTCGAAGTCGACGGCGGCCTCGTCCGCCAACCCCTCCCGATACCGGGGGAAGAGCTCCGCCAGGCCGGGGACGTCATCGCGGGAGGCTTCGACGACCTCCGGGTCGCGGAGACCGAGGCGGATCGCCGACAGCCCTTCCAGGTACGGCCCGATGGGATCGGTGTTCGCGCGTTGGCGGCGGACAGGCGCCAGGCGTTCGACGAGGCGGCGAGCGTCCCGCTCGTCGAGCACCCTCGGAGCGCCGCCCCGTGACTGGGTGAGCAGCCACAAGCCGAGGGAGTTCAGGGTGCGGGTCCGCAGCCCCAGGCCGGCGCAGCGGGCGTCGAGCTCTTCCTGCGCCTTCTTGTTGTAGGCGACGGCGAGCACCGCGTCCCGGTCCCATCCCCTCCCCTCGAGGAGGTGGCGGAGGCGGGCCGTGAGCACCCGGGTCTTGCCCGAGCCCGCCGGGGCGATGATCCGGGCCGGGCCGCTCGGGTGCGCCACGGCCGCCAGCTGATCGGGGGCGAGGTGGTCGGGCTCTTGTGGGTCAGGGGCCGGAGCCTCGGGTGTCAGCCGACCCCGCTCCACCGTCTCGCGGTGGACGACCACCGTGCCGTCCATACGATCGGGCAGCCCGCCACGGGGGCCACCGTCGATCCAGGCCGGGCGCCCGTCCGGCAGGAGCACGTCACCGACCTCGACTCCGCCGACATCAGTGGCGGGCTTCGGGCGCGTGGTGCCTGGTTCCGACGCACCGAGGCGCACCGCCTTGCGGGCCCACCACCACACCGGGCTCCCGCCGCGGGCGTCGTAGTTGTTCGCCCACACCAGGAACTGCAGGCGGTCTTCCCACAGTTCGAAGCGCGCGCCGAGCGTCCAGGGCTCGGCCATGACGGCGGGTGGGTGGCGGAAGCGGGCCGGGTCCACGCCGAGCGACACGACGACCGGCATCCGTCCGACCCACGCCCGGTGCAGGCGATCGACCATCGGCCCGGGATCAGCCATCGCCGCCTCGCCGATCTCGAGGCGCTCGACGCCTTCCCAGCCGACGGGCACGGCCTGGCCGGCGGCGACGACGACGCCGCGCCCGAGCCGTGCGGGGAGGGACACCGAAGGGTCTACTTGGAGACCGCTACTTGGAACCGAGCTCGAACGGCTCGAAGTCGAGCGAAAGAGAGTTCATGCAGTAGCGCAGTCCGGTGGGTTGCGGGCCGTCGGGGAACACGTGACCGAGATGACTCCCACAGCGCCGGCAACGGACCTCGGTACGCACCATTCCGTGGCTCCGGTCCTCGACGAGCTCGACGGCCTCGGCGACCTTCGGCTCGAAGAAGCTCGGCCAGCCGGACCCCGACTCGAACTTGGTGCCGGAATCGAACAGCTCCGCCCCGCAGGCAGCGCAGCGGTAGGTGCCGTCGTCGTGGTTGTGCACGTACTTCCCGCTCCACGGCCGTTCGGTACCCGCCAGGCGGAGCACCTGGAACTGCTCAGGCGTGAGCTCGGCCTTCCATTCCTCTTCGCTCTTCGTCACCTCTGGTTCCATGGGCCACAGGTTACGTCGGGGGTTCCTTCTCGCCCGCGGGTTCGTGCTCCCCCGATCCCTCCTCGCCCGAGGGAGATCCGTAAGGGCCCGGATGGGCGATGTCCTGAATCAGTCGACCGGCCGAGACGGCGTGTCGGGTGATCCGTTCGTATCCATGAGAGACGGCCGCCAGCTGCCCGACCACGGCCCCGTCGGCGGGCCCGGCCACCAGCTCGGCTGCCAGGGCCGTCCGGGTCTCGGCGAGCCGGTCGTCCTGAAAGCGCAGGACGGCGGTGTTGGCGTCCGATTCGCCGTCCCACATCTTCGACACCGTGCGCCAAGCGCCTGCCGTCTCGCGCCCGACGGACTCGATCAGGGGCCGCACCCGGTCCGGGATCGGGGTGTCCCAGGCCAGGGCCGCCGAGCCCCCGACCTCGGCCACGAGGTCGATGGTGTCCGACACGATCAGCACCAGCCGCACAGAGCTCAGCAGGAAACGCAGCTCCCCCGCCAGCGGAGCCTGCCGGGCGATGATCAGCTCGGCGGTGTGGTCGACGTCGTCGGAGATCGCGACGACCATCGCCTGCCAGCGATCCAGGTTGGCACGCAATCCGACGTCCCCCCCGAGGACCGACTCCGTGGCGTGGTCCACCGCGTCGGGAATCACACCGAGCAGGGCGCCCAGTGCGATGTCCAACCGCTCCAGCTGCCGGTGGTGTTCGCTGCGCAACTCCGCAGTCACGGATACGACGCTATAACGCCTCAGCTCACAACGGGTGGTTACGGCCGCTGATCCTGCCGATCACGCGGATCCCACGGATCCCGCCGATCTTCAGACGGTCGCCCCTTCAGACGGTCGCCGGCGAGAACGTGTCGCAGGCGTCGGGGATCCCCTTCTCGAACCCGGTCGTCAGCCACCGCTGGCGTTGCTCCGAAGTGCCGTGGGTGAAGTTGTCGGGCTCGGTCGGCTGACCGGCGGCCTTGGCGATGAAATCGTCGCCCACCGCGGCAGCCGCCTTCAGGGCCTCCGCCATCTGGCCATCTTTCAGCAGGCCGCGTTGCTCGGTGCTGTGGGCCCACACGCCGGCGAGGCAGTCGGCCTGCAGCTCGACGCGCACCGACCTCCCGTTGGTGCCGGCCGGATCCACCTGGTCGGCCTGCGCCACCTGGGTCGAGATGCCGAGCAGCGCCTGGACGTGGTGGCCCATCTCGTGGGCGACGACATAGGCGGGGGCGAAGTCACCGGTCACGCCGAACTGCTGCTCCATGAGGGCGAAGAAGCTCGTGTCCAGGTAGACGGTCCGATCGCCCGGGCAGTAGAAGGGCCCGGTCTCGGACCCCTGGGCTCCGCAGGCGGTCTGCACCGATCCGGTAAAGATCCGGAGCGTCGCCGGAACGTAGGTGACTCCGGCCTTCTTGAACTCCTCGGACCACATGTTCTGGATGTCGTTGAAGGTGCCCGTCAGGAAGGTGTTCAAGGCCTGGCCCGTCGAGGGCATGTCCGGCGATGCCGGGGGGCTGGACGGAACCTGCGGGAGCTGATTGATCTCGGTGCCCTCGATCGAGCCACCGGGCGTGGTGGTCGTGGTGGAGGGGCGCCTTCCCGTGTTCCCGCCGCGTGAGGGGGTCGTCGTGGGGCTTGATGCGGTGGTCGTGCGGCTGACCGAGTTGGCCTCTGGCGACGACGAGCCACATGCGGATACGCCAATCAGGGCGACTATCGCCAAAACTACGGACGCCACCCATCGTTTCCCCATGTCGGAGTAAGACCTTACTCATTGTCCCCCGTCGGGGGGCCTCATCCACCGGCGGTGTCGTCCTCGTCAACGGGCCGCTCGTCCTCGTCAACCGGCGGCTCGTCATCGTCAACCGGCGGCTCGTGCTCGTCAGCGGGCGGCTCGTCCTCGTCAGCGGGCAGGGTGGTCCTCGTCAGCGGGCGGGGTGGTCCTCCAGGCGGCCCGGGTAGGCCTCCTCGGCCTTCATTGCCAGTGACTCGGTCTGCCGGCGGACCACCACGATCGTGGTCCCGATGATCACCACGGCGAGCGCTCCGAGGACGATGTTGATCGTCGTCGATGATCGCTCCAGAAAGCCGCCGGCCTGGTACGCGAGGAAGGAGTAGATCCCGGCCCAGACGATCCCGCCGAGCGCGTTCCAGGGCATGAATCGAGACCAGCGCATCCGGTTCGTCCCTGCCAGGAATGCGGCATAGGTACGCAGGATGGACACGAAACGCCCAAAAAAGACGACCTTCGGTCCGTGCCGATCGAAGATGTAACGGCCCACCTTCAGCTCACGCTCGTTGACGTGGATATACCGCCCGTACCGGCGAAGAAGCCGGTACCCGCCGTAGCGGCCGATCTCGAAGCCGATGTTGTCTCCGACGATCGCCGCACCGGCTGCGCACAAGAAGATCAACCAGGGGGACAACCGATGGGTCGAGCCCGCATAGGCGCCGGCGACGATCACGGCCGTCTCACCCGGGAAGGGAACCCCGAGGCTCTCCACCCCGACAAACAGGGCCACGATCGCATAGCCATAGGTCGAAACCAGATGGTGGACGTTCACGGCCGTCCCAGGGTCATCTGCCCCATGCCCGGGGTGCCAGTCATCGGTTCATCTTGCCAGAGGGCTGCTGACCTGGCACCTCTCCCCGCGGGGAGCCACGGACCGTGGTGTGCGTGTAAGCGGGGTGAAATCGTGGTACTTCTGAAGAATGAGAAACAGGGTGCCGGCGGGGGTGGCCGCGCTACTGGTTTCGCTGGCGGTCGGCTTCGCCGGCTCGGTCCCAGCGGTGGCGGCTACTTCGCATTCGGGTCATCATCGGGGCGTCCGCCCGGGGACGCATGTCGCCATCACGCGCCCCGGCGGGTCAGGACACCGGGGGGTCAGGACGGTCTCGACCTCGTCGGGGCCGGCGGTCTCTCCGCCGCAGGCGGCGATCCTGCCTGGCATCGAGGTGCCCCTCGCCGGGACGCCGGAGGGCGTGGCCGTCGACTCCTCGGGCATCGTGGCGGTCAGCGTCCGCAACCCCGCAGCAGTCGTGCTGTTCCCGATCAATGAGCCGCTGATCCGGCACACGGTGCCGCTCACTGGGTCCGGCCGCCACTTGTCGCTGGCCGGACCCTCCGGACCGCTCCTGGTTCCCGAAGCCACCGGGAACGCCGTCGCGGAGCTGAGCCTCCCCTCCGGCACCAGCGAGGCGACGATCCCGGTCGGGCGGGGGCCGCAACAGGCCGTGGCCCTCGGAACGGACACGGTGGTCGTGGCCGACCAGCAGGCCGGGACACTGCGGATCGTCCGCGGCGGCCAGGTGACGGGCACGATCCGGTCTCCCGGCCGACCGGGTGATCTCGCGGCGAGCCCCGACGGCACCCACTTCGTCGTGGTCGGAAGCCGCTCCCGCACGCTGACCGAATACGCGGCGGACGGGAGCAAGGTCGGCAGTGTGCGTGCGGGTGTCAACCCCACGCACGTCGTCGCGGGCAACGACGGGCTGTTCTGGGTCGTCGACACCGGGAGCGGATCGGTGCTCGGCTTCCAGCTTGGGGCCAAGGGACCGGTCCGAGTGGCAACGATCCCCGTCGGGTCCGTCGAAAGCCGACCCTACGGTCTCGCCTTCGATCCGGCACGCGACACCTTGTGGGTCACCCTCACCGGGACGAACAGGCTCGTCAGCCTCAAGCTCAGCGGTCTTGCCGTCGAGAGCCGCACGAGCCAAATCACCGTCCGCCAACCGAACTCGGTTGCGGTCGTGCCGGGGTCGGGAAGCGTTGTCGTGACGGGATCGACGCCGCAGGGACAGCTACAGTTCTTCGGGGTCTCCGCCAGCTGATTCTCTACCGCCTGGATGGTCAGCGGGCGGCGGACGGGCACTGGGCGGCGGTCGGGCACTGGTCGGTCGCTGGTCGGCGGCTGCAGGGTTGAGGGAGACTGGGCGGCCGTGCTCGCCGTGAACACCACCGTGGTCGTCGTCGTCTCCCCTGATCGCGCCCGCCTGGACGGCGTTCAGGCGACCAACGTCCGGGTCCTGCGTCTCACCGCCGACGCCCCGCCGCTGGACCGGGCGGTCGAGGCAGCCGCAGAGGCCGGACATACGGCTGCCGGGTACCTCCTCCACGACGCCGACCCCTTGGCTCGTGTGGCCGACGCGTGGGTGGCCCGCTTCGAGGGCACCGAGGTTGCCGGCGACCTCGAGGTGGCCGTGGCGGAGACGCTGGCGCGCTGGCGAGCCCGGTCACTGGATCTCCCCGACTACTACCTCCTGGACGATCCGGAGAGCCTCTCGCCCATTCGCCGGCACTGGTACCTCGGGTTGCTCGCCGCCGCCGCGCCCGCCCGAGTGGTGGCCCTGCCGCCGTCGACGCGCATCATGGACCACCTGCCGGATCTGGGCACCGGCCCGTGGTGGCCGGCGCTCGACCGAGTGCTCGCCGACGTCGATCGGGTCGTACCCGAACAGGTCGGGCGCCTGTCCGAGCCCGGGGAGCGGCCGGCACTGATCCGGCCATGACGCCGTTCACCGGCGCACCGGTCCGCAGACGCGCCAGGACCCCCGGGTGCGGGGGTCCTGGACGGTTGCTCTGAATCTCGAGACGGGTGACCGGGCGCTGTGCGGTCAAGCGCCCGCTATCGAGCGTGGCCAGCGAGCTCAGTTGAGCAGCCCAGTTGAGCAGCTCAGTTGAGCGTGGGCGATCCCGCCGGCACGGTCGGCGCGCCCGAGGTGATCTCGACCTTCCGGGCCTTCGCCCGCTCGGAGACCGGAATCCGCAGCGAGAGCACGCCCTGGTCGTAGTGGGCCTCGATGTGGTCGGTGTCGAGATGATCGCTCAGGTGGAGCTGGCGGCTGTACCGGCCCTGTGGGCGCTCGGCCAGAAGGACCTGATCGCCCTCGTCGGTCCGGGCGTGGCGCTCAGCGCTCACGGTCAGCACGTTCTTCTCCACCGTGACCTCGATCGACGCCGGGTCCACCCCGGGGAGATCGAAGTCCGCTACGAAACCGTCAGCCCGGCGGTAGACGTCGACGGGCATCAGCCCCGGTGTCACCCCCCGACGGCCCCAGACACCATCGGTCAGCCGCTCGAAATCCCGAAA
>WQVT01000116.1 GCA_009785715.1 Acidimicrobiaceae bacterium
CCGACCCGACACCGTCGTAGCGGGGAGGACGTCCCCGTCACAGAAGTCCCCCCCTTCGCATTGGGCGAGGAGCTCGCCGCCGCCGGGGGCGGTACGGATGCACCGCCGGGTGGCTATTCGGCGCGTTTGGAGCGCACGCGGCGCCTGCCGGTGAGCGAGCGCCGCCGGCGGGTTGCGGGCGTGCTGGCCGGGACCACCGCCGGATTCGCCGGCGCGGCCGCCATCTCGACGGCGGGGATGCTGTGGCTACTTGCCGGCTTCTCGGGAGTGCTGACCGTCACCTACTGCGTGGCGGCGGCCTCGGTGGGCCGGCGTGCCGCACAACGCGAGCTCAACCGGGCGTTCCGGAGTCAGGCCCAGATCCGCCAGCTCGAGTGGGACGACGTCGATCCGAGCCTGAGGCTCGCCGCCGAGCGCCCGATCGAGACGGAGCCGATCGAGACGGAGATGACCCGGTCCGAAGCGTTCCGGTTCCTGGTCGCCTATTTCGCCGCCTGGGCGCTGACGCCGTTCGTGATTCTGATCCACCTGATCAGCGGCGACAGGGTCAACCTCGAGCGTTACGAGACGATCAGACGGCTGGTCCGCTTCCAGGGCTACTGGCGCTCGAAGTCGCTGCGCATGGCCGGCATTGCCGCGATCTCGACGGTGACGGTCGTCGGCGCCGCCGGCGGGAGCGCCTTCGCATCCTCCTATACCGTCAAGGCCGGCGACGATCTGTGGCGGATCGCGCAGGCGAACCACACCACGGTCGCCCAGCTCGCCGCGCTCAACCACATCGCCAATCCGAACGTGATCATGGCCGGCCAGGTCCTGAACGTGACCGACCCGCCACCCACGACCTACCAGGTGAAGTGGGGTGACGACCTGACCAGGATCGCCGCCGCCCACGGGATGACGGTGGCGGCGCTGGCCGCCGACAACGACCTCTCGAACCCGAACATGATCCTCGCCGGGTCGACCCTGTCGCTCGTGCCGACCGACCCGCCCCCGCCACCCCCGGCCCCCGCCCCCACCCCCGCCACCCAGACGGCGGCCTCCGTGCCGGGGCCCTCGGCAGGCGCCGTCGCCGTGCAGACGGCGCTCGCCCAGGTCGGAGTGCCCTACGTCTTCGGCGGGAACAGCCCCTCGTCGGGCTTCGACTGCTCGGGCCTGGTGCAGTTCGCCTGGGGGGCCGCGGGGGTGTCGATCCCCCACTACAGTGTGTCCCAGTGGGATGACACCATGAGGATTTCGGCGGACGAGCTCGAGCCCGGGGATATCGTCTTTTACAATAACGGCGAGGGGGGCCCGCAGCCCGGCCATGAGGCGCTTTACATCGGGAACGGCCAGGTGGTGGCCTCGAACCATCCCGGGACGGCGGTGCAGGTGCAGTCGATCACCTGGGTCGGCCCGCCGATGGGCTACGGCCGGGTCGGCTGACCCTCACGCCGGGGGCCATCGGACGGTGTCGCCCGCCGGCCGCCGCCGCCCGTTCGTGGCCGGCGCGCTCGCACTCCTCGTGGGGCTCCTCGGCTGGTCGGGTGTCGCCACCGCCTCGGTTGCTCACCCTGCGTCGTCAGCTCGTGACTCGACGGACACGGTCACGGCGTTCGGCAACCTGACCGGGACCGCCACGTTCCTCGACTGGGACACGGACACGCTCGCCGCATGGAAGGCCGCCGGCGTCAGCGTGGGACCGGCCGGCACGGCGCTCGCCGTCTCCGCCGGTGCCGGGTTGGAACTGCCGATCACCTCGGGTTATGTGGAGTCGCATTCGGACCTCCGGTTCAAGCCCAGCGACGTCCTCGGCTCGATCGATCACTTCGGCTCCGGGCTCACCTTCGCCTCGTCCTCGACCTCGGTGACGGTGACCGATCTGGTCTTCGACCTCGGCGGGTCGATGGTGTACGCCACGATCGGCGGCACCGAGGACGTGCCTTTGTTCTCGCTGCAAGAGCGCGATCGAAAGGTGAAACGGTCGGGCCAGACCCTGGAAATCCAGGGGGCGGCCATGGACCTGACACCGACGGGGGCCGCCGCCCTCGACGCCATTTTCCACAACTCTGCGATCACGGCAAACACGGAATTGGCCGCGGTCACGATCGAGGCAAAGGGCCGGGTTTCCCGCTACAGCTACACCGGGCAGACCGTCGAGTACCCGCGGCTCTCCGGCATCGCCCTCTCCCTCACCTTTGCGACGCCGGCGCTCGCCGCATTCCACAGCGACGGGATCACGCCGAGCGCCGTCGGGAGCGCCAGCTACGACAGCGCCCTCGGCGACGTCAGCTTTCCGATCACGGGGGGAACGGCCGTCGTGCATCCCGGCCAGCGCGGGCGCCCCGAGGGGCTCGCCGGGGTCGTGCTCGGGTGGGGGAACGGCCTCGTGCTCGGCGAGGGCTCGACGTCGGTGGCGATGACGGACCTCACCTTCGTGCCCGCCACCTCCACGGTGTACGCCTCGGTGAACGGAGGGGCCGATGACGGCGCCCTGTTCGCCGTCAAGCGCCCCAAGCGGTCACGCATCAGCCTGACGGGGGGCAATCTCGAGCTCCGGGGGGCGTACCTCGACCTGACCGCCGGCGGGGCGGCGATGCTCAACGGGGTGTTCCACACGACCGGGTTCGAGCGGGGCTTCGAGCTCGGCAAGCTGACGCTCGTGGCGAGCGGCTGAGGCCCTACTCCTCCCCGAGGATCCAGCGCCGGGGGGCAGCGAGGGCGCTGGCCTCGCTCGGGCCCCACGACCCCCGCGGGTAGATGACCGGGTCCGGCTTGTCGGCCAGCATCGCGCCGGCCACCTTCCACACGTGCTCGAGCCCGTCGGGGCGGGTGAAGAGCGACCGGTCGCCGACGAGCACGTCGTGCAGGAGGCGGGCGTAGGCCGGCAGGGAGGACGAGGTGGAGAGCGGCAGGGTGAACGTGACCGGTTCGAGGACCATCTGGGCGCCCGGCTGCTTGGCGACCATCGACAGGTTGATCTGCCCGTCGCCGGAGAGCTCGAAGCTCACGCTGCTGGCGAAGGTCGGCTGGTCCGGCAGGCCCGGCTCAGGGTCCTTGAAGACGACGGTGACCCGTTGGTGGCTCTCTGCCATCGCCTTGCCCGTACGGAGGAGGAACGGGACGTCGCGCCAGCGGTCGTTGTCCACCCACAGGCGGGCGGCGACGAAGGTCTCGGTGCGTGAGTCGTCGGGGACGCCCTCGATCTCCCGGTAGCCCTCGTACTGCCCGACGACGACCTCGTCCCGGGAGAGCGGCCGGAAGGCGCCGATCACCTTCTCCCGATAGGTCCCGATGCAGTCGGCGTCGAGGCTCTCGGGGGGCTCCATCGCCACCTCGGCGGCGAGCTGGAACAGGTGGGTGACGAGCATGTCCAGGATGGCGCCGGTGGCCTCGTAGAAGCTGGCTCGCATGGCCACGTCGAGGGTCTCGGGGACGTCGATCTGCACGCTTTCAATGTGGTTGCCGTCCCAGGCCCGGGCGAACAGTCCGTTGGCAAAACGCAGCACGTGGATCTGCTGCGTGGCCTCCTTCCCGAGGAAATGGTCGATGCGGTAGATCTGGGATTCCTCGAACGTGTCGTGCGCCACCCGGTTCAGGTCTTCGAAGGATTCGAGCGAGGTGCCGAACGGCTTCTCGTAGACGACGCGGGAGCCTTCCGCCAGCCCGTGGGTGCCGATCGCCTTGGTGAGCGAGCCGAAGGCGTTCGGGGGCACGGCGAAGTAGTGGATGAGCTGCGGCTTGCCCCCCAACTCCTCCTCGGCCTTCGCAAGGACGTCGAGGAGGCTACCGGGGTTGTCGTGGTTGAACCCCCCGCCGGCGAAGCGGATCCGCGACTTGACCTCGTCCCAGGGGCCCTCGGAGGGCTTCGGGCCGAACTCCTCGAGGCTCGTGCGGACCCGCTCGGCGAAGTTCTCGTGCGAGACGTCGCCCCGACCGTTGCCGACCAGGAGCCACTTCTCGGGGAGGAGGCCGGCGATCGCCAGCCGGTAGAAGGCGGGGAGCACCAGCCGGTGGGCCAGGTCGCCGGTCCCTCCGTAGAGGACGAAGACGGTCGGCTTGAGGCGAGTGTCGGTCATGCTCGTGCTCCTCTTGGTGCGCGTTGGTCAGAGGGTCGGGCAAAGGTCGCCGGATGTGGTCCTCGGGGGGCGAGCTTCACTGACCGTCAGGCTATGACGACCCGGACCGCTAGCCGGAACGAGTGCGCAACCGGGCTCAGGTGCACCGGGCCGGCGAGTCCGGCCTCCTAAGCTCTGGGGCCGTGGGCGGCCCGGGCAGGACCATTGCGGTGCTCGCTGCGCGAGCCCTCCCGGCCCTCACGGTGGCCACGATCATCCCGCTCGGCCTGTTCTATCTCTGCCTGTTCCTGGGCTCGGTGGACATCGCGATCGTGGTCTCCGTGGCGTACGCCTACAGCGTCGGCTTCTGGCAGTACCGGCGCCGCCCGCGGATCTCGGGAATGCTGCTGATCACGATCTTCATGGTGACCGTGCGGGCGGCGGCGGCCGCCGCTTCGGGGAGCGCGTTCCTCTACTTCGCCATCCCCGTGGCCGAGACCGTGGGGTTCGGCCTCCTGTTCCTCGCCAGCCTGGCCAGCCGGGAGTGCCTGGTCGTGCGGCTGGCCCGGGACGTCGTCCCGCACGTCGCCGAGGACCTCGCCGAGCGGGCACGGCTGTGCAAGCTGCTCTCGTTGATCTGGGCGCTCACCTACATCGGGAGCGGGTTGACGACGCTCCTGTTGCTCCTCACCCAGCCGCTCCCCGTCTACCTGGGCGCCCATCAGCTCACCGGGTGGGCGTGGACCGGCCTCGGCATCGTCACGTCGCTGGTGGTCTGCCGCTGGCGGGCCCGCGGCCTGCTGGCGGCCCTGCACCGCCGCCCGCTGCCGAAGGCCGCCGGGCCGGTGGCCGCCCTCGCCCGTTAGCGCCCGTCGACCGGGAGCCCAGGGCGCGATTCGGGTCGGGCGGGGGACACGATTCGCGCCCTGAGTCGGCGCCGCCTCGTCCCCCCGCCGCCCCCCGCCGGCGGACCCGCGCACCCGAGCGTTCAGGGCGCGATCCGCGTCGGCTGGGGGACACGATTCGCGCCCTGAGTTGGCGCCGCCCCGCCCCTGGACCCTCGCCTCGCCGCCGCTTCAGCGCCGGCGGTCCGATACCGCCCACGCCGCCCCGCCGGCGGCGGCCGACACGGCCAGCACCGAGGGCCACGCCCCGATCCGCTTCGCGAGGGGATGGGACAAGCCGAACGCGCCCAGGAAGACCAGCAACAGCCCGACGGCCCCCGGAGTCCCCACCCGCTCCTGCCAGCGACGGGTGCAGAGCGCGCCACCGATCGCCAGCACGACCCCGCCGAGCGGCCGGATCCGGGTGAAGCGGGCCGTCAGGTAACCGCCGATCAGGGACCCGGCGGCGACGGGGGCGGTGGGGACCGCGGTGGGGAGCGCAGTGGGGAACGGGGCCATGCCCCGACGCTAACCTGACCGCACATTTCCGGACATTTCCACCAAAGGTGGGCCGAGAAGGGGGTCGCGTGGCAACGTTCGCACTGGTGGCGGGAGGTGGGCACAACGCCTGGTGCTGGGAGCGGGTGGTCCCCGCGCTCGAGGAGCGGGGCCACGAGGTCGTCGCCGTTCCGTTGCCGACCGGTGAGCCCGGGCTCGGTCTGGCCGACTTCGCCTCCGCGGTGGTCGAGGGCGTGAACGGAGCCAACCTGGCGGCCTCCGGCGACGTCATCCTCGTCGGGCACTCCCTGGCGGGACGCTACCTGCCGCTCGCCGCAGGCCAGATCCCGGGCTCCCGGATGGTGTTCCTCTGCGCGCTGATCGCCGAGGAGGCAGCCGAGGGCGAGGCGCCGCCCGCCCCGACCGAGGGGGAGCGGCCGGCGGGCGTGGGGCGTGGACAGATCGACGAGCAGGGCCGGCTGTACTTCAGCGACGAGGACGCGGCGGCCCTCTTCTACAGCGATTGCGACCAGGAGACCGCAGCCTGGGCCGTGTCACACCTCGCGCCGCAGGGCACCTGGGTGATCCGCGAGCCGTTCCCGCACGGCGGATGGCCGGTCGGGGTGCGTTCGGCATACATCCTCTGCAAGGACGACCTGATCGTCCCCCCCGAGCGAGCGCAGGAGATGGCGGCGCGGGCCGGCGTCGAGCCGATCGAGCTTCCCGGCGGCCATTCGCCGTTCCTCTCCCAGCCCGCCGCCCTGGTCGACACCCTGGAGCACCTCGCCGAGTTCGACGAAAGCTGGGGGGTCAAGCGCCCCCGCTGAGCGTGCCGGGCGTGCCAGGCGTGCCGGGTGTGCCGTCGCCGCCAGCCCGTCAGTTCCCTGGGCAGTTGGCCGAATGGCCGCCGAACACCGACACCACGAGGCGAAGGGTGCCGGCGCGTTGGGCCACCACGTCGGTCCAGCCGGCGGGGCCGGGCCGCAGACAGGCGGGAGCCGTTCCCGGCGCCGTCGCGTCCAGGTTCCACAGGTTCGTGTAGCGGACCCGCACGGTGAGCACCGAGGGGTGCGTGATCGAGACGGACAGGTGGTCGGGATCGAGCGCCAGCAGCCGTCCGGGGCCGCTGACGAGTCCGGGGCTGCCGTCGACCTTCCACAGGCGCCACTGCGGGGACGACCAAACGGGCGTCAGCCCAGGGACGGCAGCGGAGCGAAGGAGGCGGGCTTCGGCCTTCGATGCGTAGTCGAGCTTGGTGTCGGGGAGCGCCACCCAGCTCACCCCGTTGGCGCGCAGCCAGGACACGTACGTCGACGCCCGCAGCGGGCCGGGCCGGTAGAAGAGCGGGTTGTTGGCGACGTCGAGCTGGCGCTCCCAGCCCCTGGCCAGCGACACGGCGGGCGCCAGGTACGCCGACTCCCAGTGGTTGTTCGTGGGGACGGCCTCGACGCGCACCGGTCCGTCTGAGCGTTGCTCGATCTGGTGGAGGAGGGGTTGGTAAAAGGTGGCGGAGGCGGCGGAGGCCACCTGCGGCGAGCGGATCACGCCGAGGCCTGGGGACCATTGCCACGTGGCGAAGGCGAGGAGCACCGCCAGCGAGGCCGTGGTGGAGAGCGCCGGAACGCGCCGGCGCAGCGCGCCGAGCGGCGCCGTCGCCCCGACCGCCGACGGGTCCCGGAGCGTGACCAGGCCGACCAGGATCGGCACACCGATGGCCTGGGGCAGGCGGATGGCGTTGCCGCCGATGGCGTTGGGCACCATGAATGCCGCCACTGCGCCGAGCGCGTAGAGGGCTGCGCCCCAACGGAGCACCGGCGTGGCCGGAACGAA
>WQVT01000117.1 GCA_009785715.1 Acidimicrobiaceae bacterium
GGCCCAGGGCTCGGGGGCGGCAGAAACCACCGTCGCCACCTCGACCCGGTCCCCGGCCGCCGAGAGCGTGCGGGCCGTGTCGAAGACCAGGAGGTCCTGCCCCTCCCCCTGATAGCGGGTGAGTAGGGAGGTGAGCTCCTTCTGGCGGGCGAAGAGGTGCACCCGCTCGTCGAGGATCTCGAGCCACTCGTCGAGGCCGATGCCGTCCAGATGCGCCTCGATCCTGGAGCGCATGAGCGCCCGCTGGTCCCGCAGTTCCGCCGGCGTGCCCTCCACGTCCAGCCCGATCGCCGCTTCACGCAGACCCGGGAGCGGTCCCCGGCCGGCGTCGGCCAGCAGCTTGGATGCGGTGCGCAACCCGGTCTCCCGGATCGACTCCCACGCGCCGTACGCCGTGGCGTGGAACAGCACGGGTCGCAGCCGCGCCAGGGCGCGCTCGGGGCTGAGCGGAACCTCGGGGAGCCTCGGCGTCGACGATCGTCCGGGGCGTGGGGTCCGGGTCTGGCGGGGACGGGCCGCTGCGGGGCCCGAGCCGCCGGCCCGGCCCCTGGGCGCGCTGCCCGCCGGACGGGTGGAGCGGCCGCCTCCCGGCCCCTGTTGCGCCGCCGCCTTGCAGAGGCTGCACCAGCTGGCGTCGAGCCCGTGCGGGCACTCCTCCTCGCTCACCCGACCACGGTATCCCGGGGCGCCATCTGTGGGCAGCCCAGATCCTCTAGGAGCCGTCCAGGGCCGCTCGGACGGCCGCCACCGCCGCCCCGACCTCCGCGGGTCGGGCTCCCCCGAGCGCGAGGCGCATCAGCGCAGAGGCAACCACCACGCCGTCGGCATCGGCAGCCGCGTCCACCGCCTGCGCAGGTCCCGAGATCCCGAAGCCCATCACGACCGGAAGGTCGGTCGCCGCCTTGAGCCTGCGGGCGAGGATGCCCGCCGAGTCGGCCAGGCTGGCACGCTCACCGGTCACGCCCATCAGGTTGACGCCGTAGACGAACCCGTGGCTACGGGCGCAGATCTCGGCAAGCCGGTCGTCGGGGGTGACCGGAGCGACGAGGAGGGTGGTCTCGACCCCGCCGACCCGCGCCGCCCGCTCCCACTCCGGGGACTCCTCGAGCGGGAGGTCCGGCACGATCGCCCCGCGAACGCCGCCCTCGACGAGGAGACGGGCGAAGCGGCGGTGGCCGGCCCGTGCCACGACGTTGTAGTAGGTCATGGCGACCAGGGGGACCGGGATATCGACGGCCCGGAGTTCCTCGAGGATGGACGGCGGTGTTGCGCCGGCCTGCAGGGCCCGGAGCGATGCCTCCTGGATCGTCGGCCCGTCCATCACCGGGTCGGAGAAGGGGATCCCCACCTCGACGGCGTCGGCACCGGCGTCCACCATCGCGGCGAGGTGGTCGATCCAGCCGGGAAGGCCCCCGGTGACGTACCCGACCAGCAGCTTGCGCCCGGAGTCCCGTGCGGCGCGCAGGGTGGGCTCGACGAGAAGGCCCCGCTCATCAACGGGCCCTTTGTCCCAAACCTCTTCCTCTACCGACGACTCGGTGCTCATGAACGGTTCCCTTTCAGCACGCCCATCACCTGCTCGGCGTCCTTGTCGCCGCGCCCGGAGAGCGTCACCATGACCGTCGAACCGGCGGGCACCTCCCCGGAGCGGCACGCCCGGGCGAGCCAGGCGAGCGCATGCGCCGGCTCGAGGGCGGGGATGATCCCCTCGGTCCGGGCGAGCAGCTGCAGGGCGTCGAGGACCTCGGCGTCCTCCGCCGTCGTGTACCGGGCCCGGCCCGAGGACCCGAGATACGCATGCTCGGGGCCGATGCCCGGGTAGTCGAGGCCCGCCGAGATGGACTCCGCCTCGAGGATCTGGCCCCACTCGTCCTGGAGGAGATACGACCGCATGCCGTGCAGGACGCCGGGGATCCCCCGCGCCATGGCTGCGCCGCCGGCGGCCTCGACGCCGACGAGCTGGGCCCCGGTCTCGACGAAGCCGGCGAACGTCCCCGCCGCGTTGGAGCCGCCGCCGACGCAGGCGACGACGAGGTCCGGGTCTTTGCCGGCGAGCAGGGCACGGCACTGCTCGCGGGCCTCCTCCCCGACGATCCGCTGGAACTCACGGACGAGCCACGGGTAGGGGTGCGGCCCCATCACCGAGCCGAGGCAGTAGTGGGTGTTGCCGACGGTGGCGACCCAGTCGCGAAGCGCTTCGTTGACGGCGTCCTTGAGCGTCCGGCTGCCGGAGGTCACCGGGCGGACCTCCGCACCGAGCAGCTCCATCCGGAAGACGTTCAGTTCCTGGCGCTCGGTGTCGAGCTCCCCCATGTAGACGACGCACTCGAGGCCGAAGAGGGCGGCGGCGGTGGCGGTGGCGACCCCGTGCTGGCCGGCGCCGGTCTCCGCCACCATCCGCCCCTTGCCCATATCGACGGTGAGCAGCGCCTGGCCGATGACGTTGTTGATCTTGTGCGAGCCGGTGTGGGTCAGGTCCTCCCGCTTCAGGAGCACCCGCACGCCGAGCTCCTCGGAGAGGCGGTCGCAGGCGGTCACCGGGGTTGGGCGGCCGGCATAGTCGGAGAGCAGGGCGTGGTACCGGCCCTTGAAGGCCTCGTCGTTCCACGCCCGACGGAACGCCGCCTCGAGCTCCAGGCAGGCCGGCACCAGCGACTCGGGGAGGTACCGCCCGCCGAAGTCCCCGAACCGGCCGCCGGCGCCCGGCTCCGCCATCCGCACCGGGGGTACGCCTTGTTGCGTCGAGGGTCCGTGCTGCGTCGGGAGTCCGGGCTGCGTCGTGCTCATTCGCTCTTCCTCGCTGATCTCTTTGCTGTCGTCGGCATAGGGCTAGCCGATGTCGGGCTGAGCGTCGTTGTCACGCTTCCAGTCGTCCTCCTGCTGCCAGTCGTAGGGCCCGTGCGCCGCGGGCCCGGACGTCGACTCGTGTTCGGCCGCCGCCCGCCGCGCGTTGGCGACGAAGGCCCGGAGTTTCACGGGGTCCTTGCGCCCGGGCTCACGCTCCACGCCTGACGCCACGTCGACCCCCCACGGGCGAACCTGGGCGATGGCGACCCCCACGTTTTCGGGGGTCAGTCCGCCGGCGATCATCAGCCGTTCACCGACCGGCACGTCGGCGGCGAGGCCCCAGTCGAACGTCTGGCCCGACCCCGGGTTCGGGTTATCGAGCATGACGATATCGGCGCCATAGTCTGAGGCTTTGGCCACCTCGGGGTCGCCGGCGGCGAAGGCGCGGATCATGACCCGGACGTGCTCGTGGACCCACCGGAAGTCGGCGGCGCTCTCGCGGCCATGGAGCTGCACGGCACGGACACCGGCGCGCGCTGCCACGGTGACGACCCGCTGCGGTGACTCGTCGCGGAACACGCCGACCGTCAGGATCTCCGGCGGCAGCCGCTTGACGATGTCGGCCACCAGCATCGGGGAGACCTGGCGCCGCGACGGGGCGAAGATGAACCCCACCGCGTCGGCGCCGAGGGCCACGGCCAGGAGGGCGTCGCCCTCGGAGGTGGTGCCGCAAATCTTGACGAACACGCCCTTCAGTGTGCCAGCCTCAGTGCGCCCGCCCCGTCCCTTTCAGGGCGGCGACCGCCGCCGACGGGTCGGGGGACGTGACCAGCGACTCCCCCACCAGCACCGCATCGAAGCCGGCGTCCGCCAGCCGCCCGGCGTCGGTGGCGTTCCGAATCCCCGACTCGGCCACCCGGACCACCGATTCGGGCAGCGCCTTGACGACGCGCTCGGCCCGGGCGGTGTCGACCTCGAAGGTCACGAGGTCCCGCTGGTTGACGCCGACCAGGCTCGCCCCGGCGGCGAGCGCCACCTCGGCCTCGGCCTCGTCGTGCACCTCGACGAGCGCGTCGATGGCGAGCCTCCTGCTCAGTCCGAGCAGGTCGGCGAGCTCCGTCGGGGAAAGTGCCGCCGCGATGAGCAGCACGGCGTCGGCACCCATGATCCGCGCGTCGGCGACGTCGGCCGGGGCCACCGTGAAGTCCTTGCGCAACACCGGGATTCCCACGCGGTCGCGGGCGGTCCGGAGGTCGTCGGGCGATCCGCCGAAGAACTCGGCGTCGGTGAGCACCGACAGGCAGGCCGCCCCACCGCGCTCATAGCGGCCGGCCAGGCCGACGGGATCGAGGTCGACGGCCAGGTTGCCTTTCGAGGGGCTGCGACGCTTGACCTCGGCGATCACCGCCAGCCCCTCGCCGTTGGAGAGTGCGGCGGTGAACCCTCGCGTGGGCGCCCCGGCCGCTGCCTCCGCGAGCAGCCCTTCGAGGTCGCGCCGGTCGGCGGCGGCCGCCGCCCGGTGGGCCGCGAGGATCTTGTCGAGGTAGGTGGGCATGGCGCGAGTGAGCCTACCGGCGGGGCCTACCCGCTCGGCAGCCGGAATCAGCTGGTGGTGGAGGTGGTCCCCGCGGTCGTGGTCGGCTGAGCCGTCGGGGTGGGGGAAGAGAGGATCGACGTCGTCGGCGCCTGGGAGGTGGTGCTGCCATGCGCCGTCGTCGGGGTCACCGTGGTCGAGGGTCGGGAGGTGGTGGTCGTCGGCCCGAAGGACCGGGTCGGGACGGACGTCGTCGTGGGCGCCACCGTGGTCGCGGTCGTGCTGGTCGTCTCCGAGCTGATGCAGAACGGGGTGTCCAACGAGACCGTCGTCGAACCGCCGACGAGCAAGGTGATCGGGGCCGGGCCGCTCTGCGTGCAGGTGATGCCGAGGATGGCCTCCCCGTTCAGCCCCGTGGTAGCGATCGACGGACCCCCGCCGGTGGGGATGAAGTTGTTGGACTCGAGACGCACCGTCACCGAGACCTGCGGCACCTGACTCACGTCGCCGGTCTGGTCGACCGTGGGTTGCGTGACCTCGATCGCCAGGTCGACCGGCTGGCCGGTGAACGGTGTCTCGGGATTGATCGCCGTCGCCACCTTGAGGCCGCTGAAGGAGGTCATCTGGAGGTTGAGCGTCTGGGTCCCCGAACCGGCAAGGAAGAAGACCTGCGGCGCCGTCTCGGCCAGCGACGGGGCCCGCCAGGCCCGCACCACGTATCTGCCGCCGAGGATCCGCGGGATGTCGAAGCTGCCGTCGGCGGCGGTCGTCGCCTCGATCGTCGCCGACGCGTCGCCGACGAAGCGCTGGACCTCGACCGTGGCGCCCTCCACGGGCCCGGAAGGGCCGAGGGCGGTTCCGGTGATGCTGGCCGAGCCGGGGTTGATCGCCACCGAGGTGGACGGCGACGACCCCGCCACCGGGACCTCGGCAACGGTCGGCGCCCCCGCCGCCGTCGTGGTCGTCGCTGCTGCGGCGCCCAGCCGCGGCGGGGTCGGGATGTTGAGCGTGTCAACCGAGTTGCACCCGCCGGCCACGACGGCGACGGCGACCAGGCCCGCAGCGACGTGCCCCACCCGCCGGCGGCCAACGGTGCGGTGCGGCGACTCCGCGGGGCCGAGCACCTTCGGGCCCGACCGGACGGCGCGGCCCAGCCTCATCGCAAGGGCAGGTCCCGGACCGCCCCCGAAGCACCACGCTCTGCCGACACGCTGTCCCCCGGGGCGACGTTCCGCCCGAGGTAGCCGAGCGCAACCCAGCCGAGCGCCGGCGAGTGGGCGACGCTGGTCAAGGACCCCACCTGCCGGTCGCCGGCGAGCAACGCCTCGCCCGCCTCCGCCGGAGCGTCGAGGAGGAGCCCCCGGAGGTGGCGGGCGACGTTGGACCCGCGTGCATCGATGCGCGCCACCAGTTCCTGGCCGGTGTAGCAGCCCTTGGTGAAGCTGACCGTGCGGTCGACGATTCCCGTCTCGTTGGGGATGGTCGCCTCGGTGAGCTCGGCCCCCATCCGGGGAATCCCGGCCTCGATCCGGGCCACCTCGAGCAGGTCGGCGGCGACGGTCGGCACCCCCTCGGGGGCGACCGGCGCCTCCCCGAGGAGATCGACGCCGGGCAGGCCGGGCCAGGCGGCGTCGGCGGCGATGCCGCCGGCCGGTGCGGCCGCGGCCGGGAGATCAGCGCCGCGCAGGGCGAGCCCGCGCCAGTCGAGGGGCTCGATGTCCGCCTTGGTCCGGAGCTTGAAACGCGTGAGCCGTTTGAGCAGGGCGTCGCCGAACCCGCCGTCGGTGTCGACCACCCAGTCGGCGTCGGCGGTGCGGGTGACCCGCACCAGAGCGTCCACTTTGCCCGTGGGTTGGAGCACCCACGACCAGGCCGTCGTGCCGATGGGCAGGCGCTCGACGTCCTGACTGAGCTGCCCCTGCAGGTAGGTCCCGGCCTCCGGGCCGGAGATCCGCAGGATGTCACGCTCGATCGGGACGGCCGCCGCGGTGGCGAGCCGGGCGTAGTCGAGACTCCATTCGTCAGGCACCGGCCACCTCCCGGAGACGGGCGGCGCTGATCCGGCGGGCGCCGGGCACCGCTGCGAGGAGTGCCGACGCCTTGTTGCGGCACTCGAGGTCCTCCAGCTCGGGGGCGGAGTCGGCGACGATGCCCGCCCCGGCTGTGACGCTGGCCCGGCCGTCGGGACCGATGAACATCGTCCGGATGGCGATCGCCGTGTCGAGGTTCCCCGAGAAGTCGACGTAGCCGATGACCCCGGCGTAGGGACCGCGCTTGGCCGGTTCGAGCGCGTCGATGATCTCCATCGCCCGGACCTTCGGGGCGCCCGACACCGTGCCCGCCGGCAGCGTCGCCCGCAGGACGTCGACGGGCCCGAGCCCTTCCGCAAGCTCCCCCGACACCTGCGAGGTGAGGTGCATGACGTGGCTGTAGCGCTCGAGCGTCATCAGCTCGTCGACGCTCTCGGTGCCGAAGCGGATCACGCGACCGACGTCGTTTCGGGCCAGGTCGAGCAGCATCACGTGTTCGGCCCGCTCCTTGGGGTCCTCGGACAGCTCGCCGGCCATCCGACGGTCGTCGACGTCGCTCCGCCCCCGCCGGCGGGTGCCGGCGATCGGCCGGGAGGTCACGCGCCCGTCGACCAGCTGGACCAGCGGTTCGGGGGAGGAGCCGACCACCGAGCACTCCGGATGGCGGAGGTAGTACATGTACGGGCTGGGGTTGATCTGGCGCAACGAGCGGTACAGGTCGAAGGGCTCGGCGTCGAGGTCGAGGTCGAAGCGCTGGGCGAGGACCACCTGGAAGATGTCGCCTTCGAGGATGTGCTCCTTGGCCACCTCGACCGCCTGCCGGAACAGCTCGGGCGGGGTGCGGCGCACGAAGGCGGGCAGCTCGCTGTCCGCCTCGAA
>WQVT01000118.1 GCA_009785715.1 Acidimicrobiaceae bacterium
ATGGTCTCGAACGGGGTGGCGCTCGACTTCGACAACCTGAGCAACGACCCCCGTTCGATGCACGCTGCGAGCGACGTTCGCTCCCAGCACTATGCGTTCCACGTCGACGAGGAGGACTTCGACGGGATCTTCGATCGCGTGAAGGCCAAGGGGCTCACGCACTGGGCCGATCCGCTCCGCCAGGTCCCGAACGAGATCAACACGCGTCGCGGAGGCCGGGGCTTCTACTTCAACGGCCCAGAGGGCCACAACTACGAGGTCTTCACCAGGGCCTAGGTCGCCCAGCCGGCCACCGACAGGTCGACCCGAGTCCCGGAGGCGTCGACGATGAAGTCCTCCACGAAGCCTCCGGGCAGGTCGACGGAACCGGGCTTGGCCCCGAGCGACACGGCCCTCGCTCGGGCTGCGTCGAGGTCGTCGACGTGGAAGCCGAAGTGGTTGATGCCCTCAGGCTGGCCCGGTCGGGCGGGGAGCAGGGCCAGGTTGATGTGCCCATCGCTCAGGTAGATCACGACCGGGCCTTCTGTCTCACCGGGAGGATTCCGCCTCACCTCCACCATCCCGAAGCTGTCCTTGTAGAACGCGGCCAGTTTCTCGTTCTCCTGGCTGGCAATGGCGATGTGCTGGATCTGGGCCATGAGCTCTCCTTTAGGCCATCGTGACGGTCAAATTGTCGGAGCTCTCACCCATCTGGATATGGCGGACCTGCTCCCAGCCGGCTCGGACTTCTTCGAGTACCTGGTCCTCAGGGCGCTCGATATCAATCGGAATGCCGACCTGCGCCCAAGAGGTGAGCCCGGTCTCCCAGAACACCTCGGTCGGGTTGCCCTCCGGATCGCGGAAGTAGCAACCGATCGAGTGGCAATGCGAGACGATACGGTCGATCGGGTAGCGCGCGGTCTCGATGCGCTGGTGGAAGTCCTGGAGATCAGCGAACGAGTTCACTCGCATGGAGATCTGTTGAAGGAGGTGTGGGTCCTCGGGCGAAGGCCTCCCCAGGAAGAGCGCAATTTCGTGATCAACGGAATCCGGGTCTGCGCTCAGAAACACGCCTCGGGCGCTCACCTTCGTGACGGTCATGCCCAGGAAATCTCGATAGAAGGTCGTCATTTTCTCGAGATCCTGGACGTAGATCCCGACGTGTCCCAGGCCTGTGACTCGTGCTGGCATCAGAAGAGCCTCCTCGAATGGCGCTCGCAGTGCTCAATTATCGCGCTTTTTCGCCCCGGCGTCCCAGGGACCCGTCCCGAGTCAGGGCGGCGAAGACGCCCGCGAGCGCGGCCCGTGTGGGGTCGTCTTCGATGAGCCCATTGGGACCGACCATTTCCGGGGTGACCGGAACGTCCGCGCACGCAGCCTCGACGATGCGGGCATGGGCGTAGCCCAACACGGTCCGGAGCTCGCCGTGCGCGCCGCCGGCCCCCCGGGGCGACGCGTTCACCCACGCCACCGGCTTCTCGTAGATGGAACCGGCCTGGTCGTCGCCGATCGTCCAATCGAGCAGGTTCTTCAGCGAGCCCGGCAGGGCGCCGGCGTACTCCGGGGTGGAGAAGACGATGACCTCGGCGTCGTGGATCGCGTCCCGGAGCCGTTGCACCTCGGGGGGCAGAGGTCGGTGGTCCTCGTCGGGGTTGAACGCAGGAAGGGTGGCGAGGTGCTCGTAGATCCGGCACCGGACTCCGTCGGGGGCGAGGTCGTGCATGGTCCGGACCAGCGCGGTGTTGGTGGAGAGCCGCCGAAGGCTGCCTGAAATCAGCAGAACGGCTCGCCGCATGCTCAGGTCAGCGCCCCCGACACGGCGTCTATTCCAGAAGCGGCGTCTATTCCAGAGCCTGGGTCATGACGGGACCTTCACGAACCTGCCTTCTTCGGCCGCGTGACGTATCGCGTCAAGCACGACCTGGCAGCGGTAGCCGTCGTCGAAGTTCGGCGCCGGCGAGTCCCCGTGTTCGTCGATGGCCCGGAGCAGGTCTCGCACGAGCATGCGAAACGGAGCCATCCGCTCGTCGCGGGCATCGGCGAACGGCTCGAGTCGCTCTGGAATCGGGATCGGCGCGAGCCCATCGTCACCCAGGCGGGCGCCGAGGAGCTCGCCGTGGGGCGGCGGATTGACGCCCTCCTGGGGAGTGAGCAGTATGCCTTCGCTTCCGACCACCGTGATGCCGAAGTCCGCTCCAAAAGGGGCATCGCGCGTTCCGAACATTTCCGCAAAGCACCCGTTGGCGAAGTTGAGTCGGAACGAGTACGCGTCGTCGGCATCCGCAGTGACCGGCACGCCGGCCTCGACGCGGTCGGGTTCGAGGGTCCAGACGGCGCCGGAAACCCCGACGACCTCGCCAAGCCAGAAGCGAAAGCAGTCGACATAGTGCGAACCGATCCGGAAGAGCAGACCTGCGCCGTCAGCAGCCGAGTCGTCTTCCGGGCGATATTCGCGTGGGCCGGTCGGCCGCCGGACACCGGTGAGGAACCGGGCGAGGGCGAAGCGCGGGGACCCGATGTACCCCTCTGCGATCAACTCCGCGGTGCGCCGACGCGCCGACGAGTAGCGGAATTCGTGTGCCACCATCGCCACTCGGTCAGACGAGCGCGCGGCGTCGACCATCCTCGCTGCGGACGGGGCATCGTGAGCAAAGGGCTTCTCGACGAGGACGTGCTTCCCGGCCTCGAGCGCCGAGATTGCCATCTGGGCATGGAGCGCTGGAGGCGTCGCGATGCTGACGATGTCGAGGGTGTCGTCCGCCAGAAGTGCGTCGAACGACAGCGTTGATTCGGAGACCCCGAGCCGTTCCGCCGCGGCCTTGAGCTGGCTCGGATCATGCCCGCAGAGCACGACTTCCGCGCCCTCGGAGAGGAACGCGGGAGCATGGACGACTGCGCCGAAATTCGTCCCGACGACCCCGACTCGTACCGCCATCGGTGATCATGCTACCCCTGTCCGTGAGTGGCGGCGGAAGGGAGAATCGCCACGGAGCGTGATAACAGCACGCCATGAGCGGTCTGCTCCGTGGCGTCGTGGCCTCGTGGCTCAGGCGGTGGCCTCTGCCTCGTCGGGGAGCGCTCGCTGACCCATGTAGCTCGCGACGACCAGGTCGGGGTCGGCCTTCAGCGCCGCCCCGCTGTCGTGCAGCACGATGTCGCCGTGGGAAAGCACGTAGCAGCGATCGGCGATCTCGACGGCGAGCGCGACGTGCTGCTCGACGAGCAGCACTCCGCACTGGGAATCGAGCGCGTACTGGCGCACCACGGGCAGCAGTCGCTCGACGAGCACCGGCGCCAGCCCGAGGCTCAGCTCGTCGATGAGCAGGAGCTTCGGGCGACGCGCGAGGTTCCTCGCCACGGCGAGCATCTGCTGCTCCCCGCCGGAGAGCAGCCCCGCGGCACGGTCCCTCAACTCGCGTAGCGCCGGGAAGTACTCGTACACGACCTCGGGCTCGATCACCTCGCCGCGGTACCCGAGCCGGATGTGCTCGGCCACGGTGAGCCCGAAGAAAATGCCACGGCCCTCCGGGACGTGTGCGATCCCGGCGCGGGCGCGCTTCGTCGGCGACAGCTTGGTGAGGTCTTGGCCGTGGTAGCGGACCTGGCCACCGCTCGGCTTGATGATGCCCGAGATGACGCGCAGCGTCGTCGTCTTCCCGGCACCGTTCGGACCGAACAGGGCGACGACCTCGCCCGCATTGACGTTGATCGATACCTCTCGGACGACGTCCGCCTGGTCGTAGCCGGCGGACATCTTCTCGATTTCCAGAATGCTCTCTGCCATCTTCGTTACTTCGCCGCGTGCTCGGACTCGGCGGCCTCTTCGGCGGCCTCGGCGGTCGCGACCGCCTCTGAGGTCGACCCCCCGAGATACGCCGCGAGGACCTGTGGGTTGTGCCGGATCTCCTCCGCGGTCCCCTGGGCGATGATCTTGCCGAAGTCGAGCACGTAGATGTAGTCACAGATCCCGAGTACGAGACCCATGTCGTGGTCGACGAGCAGGATCGGCAGCCCCGAGTCGACGACGTTGCGGAGAATGCGGCCGAGCTCGAGGCTCTCGTTGGTGGCGAGACCCGCCGCCGGCTCGTCCATCAGCAGCAACTGCGGCTTTGAGGCGAGCGCCCGTGCGATGCCGACGAGCTTGCGTCGCCCCTGCGGCAGCTCGTTCGGCATCCGCTCGGCGTCTTCGTCGAGCTCGAGCAGGTGCATGGCCTCCTCGGCGAGCGCCTCGGCACGCGGCGGGCGGCCGAAGAGGACCTCGCTCACCGTCGAGACCATGGTCGAACGCCGAGAGGACACCGAGAGGTTCTCGCGGACCGACAGGTCGTCAAACAGCTCGATGGTTTGCCAGGTACGGGCGAGCCTGAGCCGGGCCCGGTCGTGGGGGGCCATGCCGGAGATGCGCCGGCCTCCGAGCGTGATCTCGCCACGACTGGGGACGAACCCGGTGACGGCGTCGATGAACGTCGTCTTACCGGCGCCGTTCGGCCCGATGAGGCCCACCAGTTGGTCCGACTGAACTTCGAGGTCGACCCCGTCGAGCGCTCGGACTGCTCCGAAGCTCACCGAGACCCCCTGGGCCGAAAGAACGGTCGTCATGAACTCACCCCTGCGGTCGTTCCTTCCGTGACGTCGGCGCCGGCGGCGCCGTTGGCGAGAACCGGGCTCGGCCGGAAGATCATGCGGCCGAGCGGGCGCTCCTTGAAGGGCTTCTTCGGCGGTCCGTAGAAGATGTCGAGCGCCACGCCGCCCGGACGGTGGATCAGCGTCAGGACGAGCAGGAAGCCACCCACGAAGGAGAGCCAGTTGCCCTGCAGGCCGAACCAGTCGAGCAGGGCGAAGGCGAAGAGACCGCCGGGTACGCCGACTGCCGCCTGGACCGCACCGGGCACCGTCGTGATCCCGATGATGTAGCCGAAGGCGATGAAGTTCAGCGCGACGAGCGTGCCGTAGCTGTCGGCCGTGATCGAACCGTAGCTGTAGGCGAGGAGCACACCTGACACACCGGCGATGCCCGAGGCGATCGCGAAGCCGATCAGCTTGACGTTGCGCACGTTGATGCCCGTGGCCGCAGCGGCCCGTTCGTTGGCGCGGACCGCGAGCATCTCCTGGCCGAGGCCGCTCCGACGGAGATTGCAGATGAGCAGCCCGATGATGATGGTCAGGAGCAGGGTGAACCAGCCGAACAGCGGGCTCGGCTCCCCACCGCCGAGGCCGTGGAACGTAGCGTTCGAGCCAAAGTTGAAACCGAATATCGACGGGCTCGGGACCGCCGCCCCGGTATTGCCGGCACCCCACGTGGTGTTCCCGAAGCCGAAGTTCTGGATCGCGTCCGTCGCCGCTAACGTGACCACGACGAGGCCGACTCCTCGTACCCGCAGCGCCGGGAACCCGGATATGACGCCGATGACGATCGCGAAGATCACGCCGATGATCCCCGCCCAGGGGAAGGCGATGCCGAAGTTCGTGAAGAGGTGGGAGACGGTGAATCCGGCGACACCACCGAGCGAGATCTGCACCACCGAGAGCTGGCCGACGTAGCCGGTGATCACCACGAGGGAGAAGAGCGAGATCGTGGCGATGAGCGAGTAGATCAGTCCCTCGCGGAAACCGTAAGGTAGGGCCCATATCGCGAATGCGGCGAGCGCCCCCCAGCGGATAGCTCCCTTCATCGGGGCCTTCGGCCGCGGCGCGGCGGGCAGTCGTCGGTCGATGATGTCGCCACGACCGGGGATCCGGCTGGCGCGGAAGAGCATCGCGATCACGAGGATGACGAAGATCATCAGCTCCTGCACGCCCGGGATGGGGTTGCCGGGACCACCCGAGGTCGGGAACCAGCTGAAGGTCTCGAAGTAGGTGAGCAGCGACTCCGCCATCCCGATGAGGAGTCCGGCGACGAAGGTGATGCCGAAGGAGGTGAAGCTCCCGAACATCGCCGCGGCGAGAGCCGGAACGACCATCAGCGGGAGCGTCTGCGAGTCCACGCTCTGGATCGATGCGGCCAGCAGGCCGACGATCCCCATGGTGAGCGACATCGCGACCGTGTTGACAAGTGACAGCCGGTTCGGAGAGAGCCCGAAGAGCGTGGCGTTCGCCTCGTTCTCTGCCGCGGCGCGGGTGCCAAGCCCGAACTTCGTCCAGCGGAAAATCCCCGCGAACAAGAGGGTGATCGCGAGCAGGATGCCGAAGATCCAGAAGCGGTTTATCTGGACCGCACCGCCGAAGAGGAGCACCGTGCCTCCGGGCAGGATCGCCGGCTGCGGGCGGGCCGACTCGCCGAAGGCGAGGATGACCGCTGCCTGAGCGGAGAGGAGGAAGCCCAGGGTGGCGACGAGCTTTGCGAGCGGGGATGCCCGTCGGAGCGGGCGTACGCAGAAGCCCTCGAAGAACAGCCCCAGCACGATGGCGAAGATGAGGGTGAGCGTCACCGCCCAGGGGGCGGCGAACGTGATGCCGAAGTCTCCGGTTCGGAGTGCCCAATAACAGAACCCGGCAAGCATTGCGATGGCCCCGACGGAGATGTTGATGACACCCGCTCCGCGATAGCTGAGCACCACGCCCATTCCGATGCCCGCGATCAGGCCTCCCGACCCGAGCCCGAGCAGCAGGAACACCAGTACTTGGTTCAATGACACGTAATGAACCCCCCGGACACCATCAGACTCCTCTCTGATGTGCCCCGATTTAGCCGGAATCCTTGAACACTGACGTTATTGCTTTGCCCCCGCCTGAGTGGGTGCCGGTTTCCCACCTCATCCTGCGCCGACGGAGCCCTCCCTACTCCGTTCAGACAGCCGAGACGCCGACCACCACCAAGCAGCGTCACCTTAGCATCGGCCCGCCTGCGATGATCTTCCCCACTGGCCGGAACAACCCGTCCGGGAACAGGAAGGACCCCTGGCCAGGTGGCCAGGGGTCCTTCTCAGTTCGCTTTCTGACGTTTGTTCAGGTGTGGCTAACCGGCCGGCGGGACGAAGCCCTTCGGGGGCCCGACCCAGCGGGTCACGGCGTGGAAGACGCCGTTGTTATCGAAATAGAGCGTGCTCTTGTCGTTGCACGCTGCCGGGGCGTCCTTGTACTTGCCGCAGACGAGGTGCTGCGCACCGAAGGGGACCGGGCCCTCGAACTTCGCCCCCACAGCGCCAATGGCTGCCGGGGTGTTCTTGCCGCCGGCCTCGGTGATCCACTTCGCGATCGTGATGATCTGGCCGAAGCTGTCCGTCACCCACGGGTCCGCCGCGTACTG
>WQVT01000119.1 GCA_009785715.1 Acidimicrobiaceae bacterium
ACTTCCTCTGTCGCTGGGTTACCGACGGGGAGCGAATCGGCCTTTTGCGTGAGTCGCTCGACGTAGCCGTCGAAGATCGAGCGATGCACGAGGTGCCGGCCGGTGGTCATACAGATCTGGCCTTGGTGGAGAAACGAGCCCCATGCCCCGGCGCTCGCGGCCTTGTCGAGATCGGCGTCGTCGAGTACGACCAGCGCGGAGTTGCCACCAAGTTCGAGATGGGCGCGCTTGAGGTGGCGAGCCGCTAACTCGCCGACGGCCCGACCCGCGCGAGTCGACCCGGTAAAGGAGATCACACGCACTCGCGGGTCTTCGACGAGCGCCTCGCCCGCGTTGGCCCCACCGGGAAGCACGTGCAGCACGCCTTCGGGCAGGCCCGCCTCCTCGAAGAGCCTCGCCAGCACAACCCCGCCGCTGACACCGGTGCGCGGGTCGGGCTTGAGCACCACGGTGTTGCCGAGGGCGAGCGCGGGGGCGACCGAGCGAATGGACAAGATGAGTGGCACGTTGAATGGGGCGATCACGCCGACCACTCCGGCGGGGATCCGCCGGGAGAAACTGAGGCGGGGGGAAGACGAGCGCAACAGCTCGCCATAGGGGTGAGACGGGAGGGCGGCGGCCTCATAGCACTCGTCGGAGGAGACCCCGATCTGGAAGCCGGCGATCCCTTTCGCAGCCCCAGACTCGCGCACGAGCCAGTCGACGATCTCGTCCGCGTTCGCCAAAATTAGATCGCCTGCTTTGCGGAGGACAGCGGCGCGCTGCTCGTGCGGCGAAGCAGCCCACTCGGGCTGTGCTGCAGCTGCCCGTTCGCACGCCGCGGCGATGTCCTCGGGCGCCGCAAGCCCGAGGCGGCCGAGCTCCTTGCCGGTGGCCGGCTCAACGACCGGGTAGGCACCGCCCACCACAGTCCGCCAGCCCCCGCTCGAGACCTTCCCGCCCCACTTCGTGGGATCGCACAGTGACATAGCTCCCTCCAATCAGTTCGCGCGGCTTGGCCAGAGCCGACCACCCTTATCAGAACCTAGTGGCTCTCGGTCGCTCCGCAGCGAGGTCGACGTGAGCGCAAATCATTCGTCGGGTGCGGGGAATGACCCACCACGGCTGGCTCATGGTCGCGCCAGCCCGTTTCGCATCTCTGGCCCCGCCGGTAACACTGGTCAACATGTTGTGATCGGTCCGGACGAGTCTGCGCCGATCGGCATGTGCTTCATGCCGGTCCTCGACCCAAAGAGGGGCAAGAATCGAGTCCATCTCGACCTGACCACCGACGCCGAGGACCGGGAGGGGGAGATCAACCGCCTCCTCGCCCTGGGCGCCCGAAAGGTCGATATCGGCCAGACGGGACAGGAGTTCTGGACGGTGCTGGCCGACCCGGAGGGCAATGAATTCTGCGTGGTCCGTCCCAAGAGAACCTGATCGGCTGAATCAATTCAACGGAGAAATTGAAGACCGACGTCCACCTTTCCCGTGTGATGGCTGCGGGTTCTAATGGCAATTACAATTAGGTCATGATGGGTCGAGCGGCGAGTGGGCGGATCGGAGTCCTTTGGCGTGGCGAGTGGGGGGACAGCCGGCCTAACGAGTCACGGGGACTCGACGCTCTCTTTGAGGCGTTTGACGAGCTCGGGGTCGAGGTCGTTCCGCTGCCGTTCGACGATACGCGGGTCGACGAGGTGCGCGCTCAACTTGAGGGCCTCGATGGCGTGTTGGTCTGGGTCAATCCGATCCAGGACGGCGCCAACCGCAAGAACGTCGACCTGCTCCTTCGTGAAGTGTCAAAGCGCGGGTTGTTCGTTTCGGCAGATCCGGCGGTGATCATGAAGATGGGCACCAAGGAGGTGCTTTACACCACGCGCCAGCTCGGCTGGGGAAGTGACACCAACCTGTACCGCACACCTCGGGAGTTCGCAGAGCGCTTCCCTGTTCGTCTCGCAAGCCACGGTCGTCTCGTCGTCAAACAGGGCCGGGGCAACGGGGGGAACGGCGTGTGGAAGGTGGAGCTTGGCGAAGACCTGGGCGTGACCAGGGAGAGCGCTGTCCGGATCCAGAACGCTCTTGCTCGGGCGGGCACGTCAGAGGAGGCGTCGCTCGGCAAGTTTCTCGATCGGTGCGGAGAGTACTTCGAATGGTCCGGTGTGATCGTGGATCAGGTGTTTCAAGAACGCCTGGGCGAGGGGATGCTCCGCTGCTACTTCTCCCACGGTGAGGTGATCGGGTTCTGCCATCAGTGGCCACGAGGCCTGCTTGACCTCGACCCCTCGGCGCCACCGCTCGAGCCGCCCCGCTCGGTGATGGAGGCGCCCGACGTGCCCGAGTACCTCCCGCTGCGTCGACTGGCCGAAAGCGAGTGGGTTCCGCAGATGGCGCACCTCCTCGGTCTTGAGCTGACCGCCCTGCCAGTGGTCTGGGACGCCGACTTCCTCTACGGTCCGAGAGATGCCTTAGGAAACGACACGTACGTGCTCTGTGAGATCAACGTCTCGGCTGTCTGGCCGTTTCCCCCCATGGGCGCGAGCACGGTCGCCGCCAACGCCCTCGCTCGCACGAACGACCGCCGAGTTCAATAGCAGGCGGACCCCGCAACGCCCGCCTGGTGCCAGGTGTCACCCTGTTGGTCGAATTGGACGCTAGCAACCACCCAACGAGGCCGTTCCGTGGGCTGGATGCACAGCGGGCGAGTCAGTGGCTGCGTCGACGGGTGGGCACCCGGAGCCGCTCGCGTCGTGACCTCGCGCACCCCGACCGGTGGTCCGCCCCTGTCCTCGGACCGCCTCTAGTCAAAGTTTGACTACCGCGACGAAGATCCCTAACGTCTTTCCCAGGCGAGCGGCGTACGCGGCGGTCACTACTACGAGGGGAGCACAACGATGAGCGTGACGGACGAAGCGGCGACACCCCTGTTGCACAGCGACCGGTTCTTCATCGGCGGTGAGTGGGTGGAACCTTCGAGCGACGCCACGATCCGCGTCACCGACTCCGCCACCGAGGAACTGTTCTTCAGTGTGCCCGAGGCTCTGGCGCCCGACATGTCCCGGGCGGCGACCGCCGCTCGGAAGGCCTTCGACAGCGGGCCGTGGCCCAGTCTGACCCATGCCCAACGGGCCGAGTATCTGCGAGCGATCGGCGCCGGGGTGCGCAAGCGCGCCGACACGGTGGGCCAGGTGTGGCCCCGCGAATCGGGGGTCCTCTTCAAAATCGCTCAGGGTGCGGGTAATGGTGCGGCCAGCGTGTTCGAATATTACGCCGGCCTGGCCGACACCTTTCCCTTCGAGGAACCGGCCAAGCCCACCGCGGGCAACTTCGGTCTGCTCGTGCGGGAGCCGGTTGGCACGGTTGGAGCCATCATCCCCTGGAACGCGCCGCTGAGCCTCATCAGCTACAAAATCGCTCCTGCCCTCCTGGCCGGGTGCACGGTCGTGCTCAAGTTGTCGCCCGAGGCTCCCGGCGAGGGGTATCTGGTAGCCGAATCGGCGGAGGAGGCCGGATTGCCGCCCGGCGTGCTCAACGTCGTCACGGCCGACCGTGAGGTCTCGGAACTGTTGGTCCGCGACCCGCAGATCGACAAGATCACGTTCACCGGCTCAACCGCCGCCGGCCGGCGGATCGGCGCCATCTGCGGCGAACGCATCGCCCGCTGCACTCTGGAACTTGGCGGCAAATCGGCGGCAGTCATCCTCGACGATATGGACCTTGACCAGGCTGCCAACACGCTCGCCACCGCCGAGTGCCGCATCTCCGGCCAGGTGTGCTCGTCGTTGACCCGCATCGTCGTCACTCGAGGACGCCACGACGAGTTCCTGGAAGCCTTGGCCGCCAGCTTCTCGCAAGTGAAGGTCGGCGACCCCTTCGACGAGACCACCCAGCTCGGGCCCCTGGCAGCCGAGCGTCAACGCACCCGGGTGGAGGGCTACATCGCCAAGGGAGTTGCCGAAGGAGCGCAACTGGCCACCGGTGGCGGGCGGCCCAAAGACCTGGAGAAAGGCTGGTATGTCGAGCCAACCGTGTTCGGCAACGTCGACAACCACTCCACCATCGCCCAAGAGGAGATCTTCGGCCCGGTGCTGAGCGTGATCCCCGCCGACAACGAGGATCAGGCAGTGGCCATAGCCAATGACACTATCTACGGGCTCAACGCGTCGGTGTTCACTCACGATGTGGATCGGGCCAGGACGGTGGCCGGGCAGTTGCGATCGGGCACCGTGGGCCACAACGCGATGCGCACCGACTTCGGGGTCTCCTTTGGTGGCTTTAAGCAATCCGGGATAGGGCGGGAAGGCGGCACCGAGGGACTTCATCCCTTCCTCGAGACGAAGTTCGTCATTCTGGACGGCCCGCCGGCCCGTTACCAGGAGCCGTAGGCAGGCCGTATCCCTGATCGCCAGCACGGGGGCGGCGTCATGGCGTCGCTCACTGGGGTTTCCCGAGAGTTGGGGCAAATGGCCCATTTCGCCGGGCGCCATGCGATAGCAAGTGCGGCTCCAGAGCATACGATCGATCGTCGTGAGAAAGCCTGAAGCCGTCAGGCTCAGCGAGAAGCACGTCCACCTTCGGCCCAGCGGCCCGGCCGAGTTCACGAAGCTGGACTACTCGCTTTCGCGAGTCTTGATGGGCGAAAGAACGTTCGTGTGGGATCCCGGTCTCGAGGGTGTCTACGGTGGTGAGGGCTTCCTTGAAACGAGCCCGGATCAACCGGGAGAGAGACACCTCGACTCCGACGAGCTGTTGTATTTGGTTTCGGGGCGAATGCGGCTACAGATCGACGAGGGGGACCAACCAGCCGCGGAGGTGTCGCTGAGCCCTGGAGACGCAGTGATCGTGCCCCGTGGTGAGTGGCACCGGCTCATTGTCGATGAGCTGAGCCGATACCTCTGGTTCGGCTCTGGCCGCACCGAGCTAAGAAAGGCCTAACGCAGCCTGCGACCCGCTAGTCATCAGAATGGGGCACCGGATGCCGACCGGCAACTGGGACTGGAAAGTACCCGTCACGGTGGTTCGATCCGCTCGACGGTAGGTACTCGATCCAAGGACCGGTCGAAGGAGGCGACCCTCCCCACTCCGGTGCTCTCGGCACACGCGACAAGGTAAGCCTCAGCGAAGTCCACCCGGTCAGTCTCATAGACCTCGACGGCCCGCCGGAGGAGGGCGGGGTCAACACAGGTCACCGTGTCGAGACCGAGCAGGGATCGCATCGCCTGTGCAACCTGGTAGCGAGGTGCCTCATAGAAGGATTCCAGGACATAGACCGTCTCGGCCGCCACGAGGTCGGTTAGGAGCAAACCAGTCTCGGATCGCAGATACGCCGTTGCTCGAGCCGCCATCTCTGGAGGATCGCCGGTCAGATGCCGAACGAGAATGTTCGTATCGACGAACGCCGTCACTGGCGAGTTGCCGCCCGCTCCGTCCTTGTCCGACGAATCACTTCGTCCCAGGCGGTGCTGCGCTTGGCTGCCGGAACGACGACCGTGCCAGCCAGGTCCAAGAAGTTCGGCGTCTTGGCCAAAAGGGCCCGCTGTCCCTCTAAGCGGAACACCACCTCATCGCCGTCCTTGATGCCGAGCGCGTCACGAACGACCTTGGGAACAGTGACCTGACCCTTTGACGTGACTCGTGCTGCGACGTCCATGTCTCTCCTTACTTGCTTGGATGAGTAAGGATACTCCTTGCCAGGGCGGCAGCCGTGCGGCTATCCCCAAAGATCCACCCGGGGCGTCCCCGAAGAAGCCCGGCCACATGGCCCCGATCGCCGGGTCTAGGGGCTCATTGCAGGAGTGCAGCGCAGGCCTGCTGGTAGAGCCAGTTCTGGGCCTGGTCAAGGCTCCAATGGTTCTCGTCGGTGAGCGTCGAGTATGACGAGTACCCGAAGTAGAACCACAGCACGTCGGTGGCGGCCCGCGTGCGCACCCCTTTGCGCAAGGCGCCGATCTCGGCGAGCCTCTGTGCGGTGAGCACCATGCCGTTGCGATAGTTCGTGGTGACCTCGGAGAGCAACTCGGCGATGCGCTCGTCGTGGGGCGCGGTGGAGCGGACAACCCGAACCACGTCACCCCACTCCTCTCGAACCTTCCGGGTTCCCTGGGCCGTGGCCTTGAGAATCGCCTCACCCTCGTCGAGACCGGCGATGTGCCGGTAGGTGGCGTCAATCACGGGTGCGGTCTGCCATTGGTCGATGAGGGTGTGCAAAAGGCCGTGCTTGCCACCGCCGGAGGCGTAGACCGTCGCCGGGGCGACGCGGGCCACGGCGGCGATCTCCTCGACGGTGGTGGCGAAGAATCCCTTCGAGGCGTAGAGGCTGCGAGCGGCGTCGACGATGGCCTGGCGAGTCATGGCCGCATAGTCGGCGCGCCGGCTCGGGGTCTTGGTCGTATCGCTCACCTTTCGCACGATAGTGCACCTGCTTGCCGGATGACCACAACACTACCTGTTGGGCTCCACTGCTCGACAGATGAAAGCTCTTTACATCAGAGTGCTACTCCAGTTAGTGTCGCCAACATGAGCGAAAGTCTGAGGGTGTGGAACGCCGATGTGACCGCCCAGCCCGCGGCCGTGCGGGCTTGTGCCGATCCAGCCGACGTGGCCGACGCCGTGCAGAAGGCGCGAGCCGACGGCTTGGCCATCTCGGTGCTGGGGGGCGGTCACGACTGGGCCGGACGTGCTCTGAACGACGGCGGCGTGGTCATCGACCTGCGGGGTATGCAGCGCGTCGAGGTGGAAGCCGACGTGGCCACTTTCGGTGGGGGCACGACTGCGGCCACCCTCATCGACGCCGTCGAGGCGGAAGGTTGGTCGGCCGCGACGGGCACCGTCGGCGCCGTGGGCATGGTGGGCATGACCCTCGGCGGCGGCTATGGGCCGCTTTGCGGCGTCGCCGGCTTATCGGCCGACAACCTGCTCGGCGCGCAGGTGGTGCTTGCCGACGGCACGGTGGTCGACGCCGCGGATACCACCGAGCCCGACCTCATGTGGGCGCTACGGGGCGGGGGCGGCAACTTCGGTGTCGTGACCGCCATGCGGGTGCGACTCCACCCGATCCCAAAGGTCTACAGCGGGC
>WQVT01000120.1 GCA_009785715.1 Acidimicrobiaceae bacterium
ACGGCATCGGTCTGCCCGGGAAGTCGAACGCGCCCCTGTGCTCCTGCGCGTCGACCTGGGGCTCCCGGGCCAGAACAGGGGGTACGTAATGTTGCGATCGGACAACGGACGGCGCGCGCCACGCACGAGCCGTCGGGCGCATCGGAAGTTCTCGGCCAGAGCGCTCCTGGTTCGTTCGGGGCTCCTCGTGAGCCTGCTTGCCGGCATGGGAATGATGGGCCTCTCCGGTGTCGGGGCCCCGTCCGCCAGCGCTGCGGGCTCTCCGCTCACCATATGCGTGGACAATGAGCTGACCGGTCCCGGCGGGATCGCCGGGGCGGACACTGCCTTCGGCGTAAAGGCGAAGGCGGCGCAGATCAACGCCAGCGGAGGCCTGCTCGGGCATCAGCTGAAGGTCGTGGTCCTGAACAACCAGTCGGAGCCGTCCCTCTCCGGCCAGATCGTCCGGGAGTGCGTGCAGAAGTACAACGCCTGGGCGGTGCTCGGCGTCGTGCTCAGCCCGGACCTGGTCCCGGCGATCCCGGTGGCGAACGAGCTGCAGGTCCCGTACATCTCCTGGCTCTCGGGCTGGAATCTGCCCGGGCTACCAAAGAGCGCCTATGACTCGTGGTCGTTCCCGGGTGCCGGCAACATCTACGTCGCCGACAACGTCGATGCCATCAACGACATCGCCTTGCCCCGTCATTACTCGCGGATCGCGGTGATCTACGAGAATGACCCTTCCGCGGCGTCGGTCCTCCCCGCCATGGAGCAGTCGGCCAAGCAGGACCACTTCAAGCTGGTGGCCCACCAGACCATGAACGTCGGCCAGACCAACGTCACGCCCGCGGTACTGCAGCTTCTGAAGAACCATCCGCAGATGATCATTCTGGCCATCGCCCCGGGGACCGACAGCATCACCTTCCTGAAGGCCATGCGGGCCCAGAACCCCACCATTCCGATGGCGGTGTGCCCGGGCTGCTCGTCGACGACGTTCCTCCAGGCGATGGGCGGAGCGAAGGGAATGAAGGGCATCTACTCGACCGGGACGGAGCAGCAGCTCGCCGATTCCCTTGCCAAGACCAAAGCGAACCAGCCCATCCTCAAGGACATCAGCCAGTACTACAAATGGATGAGGAAGGAAGGCTACGGCTCGATCGACCAGCTGAATGGGGGAGCATCCGGCTGGTCCAATGTCGACCAGCTGATGGACGCCGCAGAGTCGACGCACAGCGTCGCGAAGAGCGCCATCAAAAACGGGCTCGAGCACCTGCATGCGACCACGCTGGGCCTGACCTGGTCGAGGAGCCCCGGGAACTACGACAACGTCGTGCAGCTCGGAGCGGTGGTGCAGATCAACGCCAACGGGTCGGTGACCACGCTCAAGTCGCGCAGCTGACGTGGCAGTGAGTTCGCCCGGGTCGGAGCGCGGGCCCGGAGCCGCCGGGGCGGGGGATACCGCCCTGGCGGTCCGCGACCTGCAGGTCGCATACGGTGAGTTCATCGCCGTGGAGCGGGCGACGTTCTCGGTCAAGACCGGCCATTGCGTGGCGATGATCGGGCCGAACGGGAACGGGAAGAGCAGCATCGCCACCGCGGTGGCCGGGCTGATCGCGAGTCGCGGCAGGGTCGAGCTGTTCGGCGAGCTGGCGCCTCGGGGGGACGCCGTGTGGGCGGTGAAGCGAGGCCTCATCCTGGTGCCAGAGCGACGGCGCCTCTTTCCGCAGATGACGGTGCACGACAACATCCTGCTCGGCTGTTACGGCTGGACCCAGAGCCTGCGCCGGGCTCAGCGGGACGCCACGACGGAAGAGGCGATCGCCCTCTTCCCGGAGTTGCGAAGTCGCCTGAAGCAGATCGCCGGCACCCTGTCGGGGGGCCAGCAGCAGATGACGGCGCTGGCGAGGGGCCTGGCCGCGCGGCCGAAGGCCCTGATCATCGACGAACCGTGTCTCGGGCTGGCGGAGGTCGTGGCCCGGCGGGTCTACGCAGCCTTGGCCGAGCTGAAGCGCCAGGGGAGGACCGTGATTCTGATCGAGGAGAACCCGGTGAGAGCGCTCGAGATCTGTGACGAGGTCATCCGCGTCGAGCGGGGGATCGCCTACGAGGCCTCCAAGCCGTCGGCCCCGGGACGGGGCGGCGCCAGTCAGGCGGCCACGTTGTGAGCACGTGGGGCAATTTGACCCTGGCCGGCCTGACGGCAGGCGGCATGTACGCCGTGTTCGCGCTCTGCTTCGTGACCCTGTTCCGCACGGCGGGGGTCCTCAATCTGGCGGTGGGCGATTTCGCCATGCTGGGCGCGCTCGGCTCGGACTACGTGCTCGAGACCTATCACACCGGGTTCGCCGCGGCGATCGCGATCTCACTCGTGGCGATCGCGGTGTTCTCCTATGCCTACGACCGGGTGGTCCTGCGGCCGGCGCTCGAGGGACGCCGCTCAACCGAGACGATCGTGGTGATCTTCTTCTTCACCTTCGCCCTCTCCTTCTTCATCGAAGGTGTAGGGAAGAACCTCTTCGGCGTGGACGTCCGCTCCCCACCGCCACTCTGGCCGGGGCCCGCCCTCAGCTTCTGGGGGCTCCACCTCGAAAAGGCCGGGGCGCTGGTCATGATCCTTGCGGCGGTCTGCGGAATCGCCTTCGCCGCCTACCTCCGCTTCAGCCTGCGCGGCAAGGCACTGTCCGCCTGCGGCCAGGACACCTTCGGGGCCCGGGTGGTCGGGATCCGCCAGTCCCAGTACCGGGCCGGGATGTTCACGGCGATGGCTGTCCTGGCGGCCATCTTCGGGATCGTGATCTCTCCGATCACCGGTTTCGTCTACACGACAGGCGGGACGCTCGGGCTCTTCGGCTTGATCGGCGCCGCGTTCGCAGCCTTCAACCGGCCGGGACGCGCCGTCATCGTCGGGCTGGCGATCGGCCTTGCCGAGAGCTATCTCGGCGAGTTCAGCACGCAGTACCAGGACACCCTGCTCTATGGCGCGCTGGTGGCCATCATCCTCATCCGGCCCCAGATCCTCGGGATCAACCCGATCCGTGCGGCCTAGCGGCGATCCGGGAGGACTGATGCGACAAGCGCCATCCCATGTGACGGAAGGACGAAGCAGTTGACCGACGTGCAAGGCGCGCCAGCCGTACCGCTCGCGACCGGGGGCCGGCTGTCGCTCCGGCCCTCACAGGGCGTGAAGAGCTTGTCGTTCTCGACCGTCATCACGCTCATCCTCCTGGCCGTGTTGTTCCTGCTGCACGGGGGCTTCTACGACTCGCTGTTCGTGTTCTCGCTGACCTTCGCCATCGTGGTCGTGGGGATGGTGCTGCAGGTGGGCTACAGCCATCAGCTGGCGTTCCACCAGTCGGTGTTCATGATGGCCGGGGCGTATGGGGTGGCCATCCTCTCGACCAAGTACCACTACCCGGTCTGGCTGGCGATGATCCTGGTGGTCGTCGCCTCGGCGTTGGTGGGCCTGTTGCTCGGCTTCTATGTCACCCGCGTCCCGGGTTTCGCGCTGGCGTTGGCAACGCTGTTTTTCTCCGTCATCGTGGTCGGATTCGTCGAGTACAACAACTATCTCGGCGCCCAGACCGGGCTCGGCCCGGTCCCGTACGTCATCACCGGGCCGAACTACACGCGCAGCCTGGAGTGGTCCGGCACCGTCACCATCGTCCTGCTCGGCATCAGCGTCTACATCGTCTCCCGCATCCTGAACTCCACCATCGGCCTCGAGTTGGCGCTGATGGCAGGCAACGAGACGATTGCCGAGGGGGTCGGCATCATCACCGCCCGCAGGAAGCTGGAGCTCTTCGTGCTGGGGTCCGCGTTCGCGGCCCTCGGCGGGACGTTGTTCGCCACCACCCAGCAGTTCGTCACCCCCGCGACGTTCAGCCAGGTCGCGGAGATCACCTTCCTCGTGATGCTGTTCCTCGGCGGCCGGACCAGCATTCTCGGCGGCCTGATCGGGGCGATCGGGATCGAGTTTCTCTCGGGGACCAGCAACTGGATCTCCACCAACGAGGGGATCATCGAGGGGGTCCTGATCACGGTGGTATTGCTGTACTTCCCCGCCGGCCTGATCGGCATCCTGACCTGGATCTGGAACGTGGCCTGGGGCCTGATCAGTGGGAAGTACGGGACCAGGTCGCTGCGCCAGGTCACTCGCCAGGCCGCCCTGCCGGCAGGGGGTCTGGCGCGCCGTCGCCGCCCCGCGGCAGCAACGGCGGGTGGCGGCGAGCTCGCGGATTCCACCGGCGTCCGGGCGCTACCCAATAGAGGGGCCCTGCCCAATGGAGAGGCCCTGCCCAATGGAGAGGCCCTGCCCGGCGGGAGCGCCGGCGCCGCCCAACCGGTCCCGGACGGCCCGGCCGATCGGCGGGGCGGCGAGTTGGAATGCCGGGAGTTGACCAAGGCCTTCGGTGGCGTGGTGGCGGTCGATGCCGTGTCGCTCTCGATCAGCGGCCCCGGCATCTATGCGATCTGCGGTCCGAACGGAGCGGGCAAGACGACCCTCTTCGAACTGATCGCGGGCGGGTTGAAGGCGGACGGGGGCGAGGTGTACATCGACGGCGTCAATGCGACCCGGATGCTGCCTCACGAACGGGCGCAACTCGGCATGGCGCGGACGCTGCAGACCGTGCGCCTGATGAACGCCCGGTCCATCATCGACAACGTGGCGGTCGCCGCTCTCGAGTCCCACCGGACGTTCATGGCGGGGGCGCTGGTGACGAGCGGGCTCGAAGAGGCGCGGGCACGGGCGTGGGGGGCCCTTGAGCGGCTCGGGATCGCCCACCTTGCCGAGCAGCGCCCCGCCCAGCTCACCCTCGAGGTGCAGCGCACCGTCGAGCTGGCCCGGGCGATCGTCGCCGGTCCCCACCTGCTCCTCCTCGACGAGCCGGCTTCGGGGCTCAGCGTCGAACAGCGCGAGCGGCTGTCCCGGACCCTCCAGGAGGTCGCCCAGGACACCACGGTGGTGCTGGTCGAGCACGACCTGCAAATGGTGGCCCGTATCGCCAAACAGATCTTCGTGCTGGTAGACGGCCGGCTCGTCTTCAGCGGAGATCCCAACGGGTTCCTGAATTCGGACGTGGTCCGCTCGGAGCTGATGGGGTTGGTCGAGGAGGAAGCGATCCTCGAGACCACGAGCCGACGAGGTGCCGAAGAACCTGATTCCGTATAGCGAAAATTCTTTTCCTCCTCGGTCTGGCGCCTAGGGTGCAGGCCGCGAATGAGAAGGGGAGGCAGGCAGATGAATGGTGGAGAGGCGCTCGCCGAGGTCCTGAAGCGTGAGGGAGTCGAGCAGATCTTCTGCTTCCCGTCCAGCTCCCTGATCGATGCCGCGGCGGCCGCCGGCATCCGGCCGATCGTCGGCCGCGAGGAACGATCCGTGATCAACATGGCCGACGCCTACAGCCGGGTCACGAACGGCCGCAGCATCGGCGTGGTCATGGTGCAGGGCGGCCCCGGCATCGAGCACTCCTTCGGGAGTATCGCCCAGGCCTATGCCGACTCGGTGCCGCTGCTGATGCTGCCCGGGGGCGTCGCCCGGGGCCGCTACGGCGTCCGCAACAGCTTCGACGCGGTCGAGGCGTACCGGCCGATCACCAAGTGGGCGAGTCGCTTCACCACCGCCGCCAGCGTGCCCGAACAGCTCCGGCGCGCGTTCGTCCACCTCCGATCCGGCCGTCCCGGCCCCGTCGTGCTCGAGATGCCGGCCGACGTCGTCGCCGAGCAGTTCGACGGCTTCGCCTACCACTCGCCCGAACGGCCCCGCAGCGCGGCCGATCCGGCCAAGGTCACCGAGGCGGTCCGCCTGCTGCTCTCGGCCGAGCGGCCGGTGTTCTACGCCGGCCAGGGCGTGTTGTGGGCGGAGGCCACCGACGAGCTCGTCGAGCTGGCGGAGCTGGTCCAGGTTCCCGTGATGACGAGCTACATCGGCAAGAGCGCCTTCCCCGAGAACCACCCGCTTGCGCTCGGGGCGGGGGGCGCCGCGCTGTCGGCGGGCATCTATCACCTTTTGCCCAAGGCTGACCTCGTCTTCGGGATCGGATCCAGCCTCCTGCGCAGCCTGGGCGCCCACGGCATCCCCGCGGGTCGCACCATCGTGCAGGCCACGGCCGATCCGGACGATCTCGGCGCCGAGTATCCGATCGCCTGCGGCCTGGTCGGCGATGCCAAGCTCGTGCTCACCCAGCTGATCGAAGAGGTCCGCAGCCAGCTGCCGGGCGGGCGGCCCACCGCCACCGGGCTGCACGCCGAGATCGCCGAGGCCCGCTCGGCCGGGCGGCGCGAGATCGGGGACCGGCTGAGCCCGGAGGCCAAGCCGATCAACCCGTACCGGGTCATCGACGAGATCATGCGTGCGGTCGACCCGGCGACGACGATCATCACCCACGACTCCGGGTACCCCCGCGACCATCTGGCCCCCACCTACGAGAGCGTGGTCCCGAGGGGGTATCTCGGCTGGGGTCAGACCACCCCGCTCGGCTCATCGCTCGGCCTCGCCCTCGGTGCCAAGGCCGCCGCGCCCGACAAGACGGTGATCGCCTTCATGGGCGACGCCGCCTTCGGCCAGTCCGGCCTCGAGGTCGAGACCTCGGTGCGCAACCACCTGCCGATCCTGGTCGTCCTCGTCAACAACGGCGAGATGGGCGTCTACGAGAAGATGCAGCCGGTGGCGGTCGAGCGCTACGGGCTCAAATACCTCTCCGGGAAGTACGGCGACGTCGCCGCCGCCCTCGGCGCCCACACCGAGCGCGTCGAGAACGCCTGGGACCTCGCCCCGGCGCTCGCCAAGGCCCTCGAGCAGGTCGCCGGCGGGCAGACCGCGGTGTTGGAGGTCATCACCACTCCTGAGCCGTTCGTCTTCAGGCTCTAGGACCGCTCGGCACACTTCAGGGCCGGGAACGGAAGGAAAAGGGGGGCAATCATGCTTGCAGGCCAGATCGTCGCACCGGATCAGATGGACGTCGTCGAGGTGCCGGATCCCAGGCCGGACGACGGCCAGGTGCTGGTCGACGGCACCCGGGTGTCGATTTGC
>WQVT01000121.1 GCA_009785715.1 Acidimicrobiaceae bacterium
CCATGACCCGTCGGCCCTCGCTCGCCCGGTGGGCGATCGTTGCGGCCGCAGCGGCGGCCATGCCGACGATGCCCGCCACGTGGTGCGTCCCGGAACGCCGGTCTCGCTCCTGACCGCCGCCGTGGATGAGCGGAGCCAGGTCGAAGCCCTCACGCACGCCCAGCGCGCCGACCCCTTGCGGGCCGCCGAACTTGTGCGCCGAGATGCTCACCAGGTCGTAGCCGGCGGCAATCTCGGCGACGTCCAGCCAGGGCATCGCGGCCACCGCGTCCGTGTGCAGCGCGGCCTTGGGGGCCCGGCGGCGGACGATCTCGGCGACGCGGGCGAGGGGCTGGACGGTACCGATCTCGTTGTTCACCGCCATGACCGAGACCAAGGTCACCTCACGGTCGAGGGCTGCGGCGAGCGCTTCGAGGTCGACGATGCCGAAGCGGTCCACGGGAACCTTCCGTAGCCGGGCACCCGTGGCCTCCGCCGCCTCCAGCACCGCGTGATGCTCGATATCGGTCGTGACGATCACCCCCGGACGGCGGGTGAAGACCCCGAATACCGCCAGGTTGTCGGCCTCCGTGCCGCCGGCGGTGAAGATGACGCCGCCGGGTTCCACGCCGATCGCAGCGCCCACGACCTCGCGGGCGTCGTCGACCGCGGCGCGTGCCGCCCGGGCGACCGAGTGTGAGCCCGAGGGGTTCCCGAAACGCTCGGTCAGCCACGGGAGCATGGCGCTCACCGCCTCCGGTCGCGGCGGCGACGTCGCCGAATGATCCAGGTACGCCAGCACCACGACAGCCTACCGGTGCCCTGCCCTCACCGAGCGGCCATAACGCATGGTCAGGGCCGCGATGGTCCCCGGCGAGGACCTGCTCGGGAGGCCATACCGACCGGCTTTGAGCCGCCCTGCGTGGTGGCGCCAATCGCGGCCGCAAGGGCGCTACCGTTTGTGGCGTGACTGGTGTGTCGCACCTGCTATCAGGCGTATCAGGCCGACCGTGAGCGAGCTGCGGCTCGACCCGCTCACGGGCCGGTGGGTGGTGGTCGCCGGAGAGCGGGCACGCCGACCCTCCGCCTTCGTCACCCGCAGCCTTCCCGTCGAAAACGACCCCAGCCGCCCCTGCCCCTTCTGCCCCGGTCACGAGGAGCTCGACTCGGAGATCCCCACGCTCGAGACCTATGGCCCGGGCGGGCAATGGCAGGTCCGGGTGGTCGGCAACCGGTACCCCGCCTTCGGCGGCACGGAGCCGATGGTCGTCAACCACCTCGGGCCCGTGTTCACCCAGGCGCCGGGCAGCGGCCTCCACGAGATCCTCATCCTGACGCCCGACCACGATCAGACATGGGCCGACCTCTCCGAGGAGCACGCCGCCTCGGTCATGGAGGCCCTGCGCGATCGCATGGCCGAGTACGCCGTCACGTCCGGCCTGCGCTACAGCCAGGCGGTCGTGAATTGCGGGCGGGAGGCGGGGGCCTCGCTCAACCATCCCCACGCACAGCTGCTCTCGACCCCGTTCGTCCCCGCCGAGGCATCGAGTGAGCTTGCCGGGTTTGCCCGCTTCCAGGGCAACTGCCTCATCTGCGCCACCATGGAGGCGGAGGAGCAGGAGCAGATCCGGGTGCTCTATGCCGACCGACGGGTGATCGCGATCAACCCGTTCTGGAGCGGCACCCCCTACGAGATGATGATCATGCCCCGCGGCCACGTTCCCCACCTGCACCGGGCGGACGACGAGGATCTGGCGGCGATGGGACGGAGCATCCAGCTCGCCCTGGCCGCCGTGCGCGAGCGGCTCGGCGACGTGGCCTACAACATCGTCTTCCATTCGGCGCCCTACCGCCTGAACGGCGACTACCACTGGCATGTGCACCTCATGCCGAAGGTCACCACCAAAGGTGGCTTCGAGCTCGGCTCCGGGGTGTTCATCAACGTCGTCCCACCAGAGGTGGCGACCGAGGAGCTACGGGCGTTCGTGCCCGCCCACGCCTAGCGACCCGGGACCGGACGTCAGTCCGGGACAAACCAGAGGACGCCGAGCGGCGGCAGGATCAAGGAGGCCGACCAATCCTGGCCGTGCCACGGCTCCTCCTCGGCCCAGACCTCACCGGCGTTTCCGGCGCCGGTCCCACCCCATTCGTGGCCGTCGGTGTTCAGGAGCTCCTTCCAGCGGCCCGGACGTGGAAGGCCGATCCGGTACCCGACGTGGGGGACCGGGGTCAGATTGGCGACGCAAGCCAGCACCGCTTCCCCCTCGTCATCGCTCCCGGGCTCGCCGCCACGGCGGAGGAACGACAACACGCTCTGGTCTGCATCCCCGGCGTCGATCCAACCGAAACCGTCCGAGGTGAAGTCACGCTCCCAGAGAGCCGGCTGCTCCCGGTAGAGCCAGTTCAGGGTCCGGACCATCTCGGACAACCGGCGGTGATCGTCCCAATCGAGCGTCCACCAGTCGAGCTCACTGTCGTGGTTCCACTCGTGCTCCTGGCCGAACTCGCCACCCATGAACAGCAGCTGCTTGCCGGGATGCGCCCACATCCAGGCGTAGAGAGCCCGGAGATTCGCCAACTGCTGCCAGCGATCCCCGGGCATCTTGTTCAGCATCGAGTTCTTCTGGTGGACCACCTCGTCGTGCGACAGGGGGAGGATGAAGTTCTCACTCCAGGCATAGAGGAGCCCGAAGGTCAGCTCGCCGTGGTGGTAGCGACGGTAGAGGGGGTCCTGGGAGAAGTAGTTGAGGGTGTCGTGCATCCAGCCCATGTTCCACTTGAACCCGAACCCGAGACCCCCCAGATAGGTCGGGCGGGAGACCGCCGGCCACGAGGTGGATTCCTCGGCGATCACCGTGGCGCCCGGCTGGCTCCCGAAGACGACCTCGTTGACCTCCCTGAGGAACGACACGGCCTCGAGGTTCTCCCGTCCACCGAACTTGTTGGGCAGCCATTCACCTTCTTTGCGGGAGTAATCCAGGTAGAGCATTGAGGCCACCGCATCCACCCGGAGGGCGTCGATGTGGAACTCCTCGATCCAGTAGAGGGCGTTCGCAACCAGGAAATTGCGCACCTCATTCCGCCCGAAATTGAACACCAGCGTGCCCCAGTCAGGGTGCGATCCCCTCCGCGGGTCCTCGTGCTCGTACAGCGCCGTGCCGTCGAATCGTGCGAGCGCCCAGGCGTCCCTCGGGAAATGGGCGGGCACCCAGTCCACGATCACCCCGATCCCACGGGCGTGGAAGGCGTCGACGAGCGCTCGAAACTCGTCGGGCGTGCCGTACCGGGAGGTGGGGGCGTAGTACCCCGACACCTGGTATCCCCACGACCCGCTGAAGGGATGCTCCGCGACCGGCATGAGCTCGACGTGCGTGAAGCCCATTTCCGCCACGTACTCGGGGAGCGACTCCGCCAGTTCCAGGTAGGTGGGTGGCCGGCCGGCGCCCGAGCCGTCGCCGACGTGTCGCCACGAACCGAGATGGACCTCGTAGATCGACAGCGGCGAGGCGAGGAGGTCCGTCTGGGCCCGCTCACGCAGCCAGCCGTCGTCCTCCCAGTCGTGGCGGGAGGGCTCGGCCACCACACTCGCGGTCGCCGGGGGAAGCTCGGCCGCCCGCGCGAAGGGATCCGCCTTCAGGATCAGCTGTCCGGTGGACGTGACCAGCTCGTACTTGTAGCGGGCGCCGGCCCCGACCCCGGGGATGAACAGCTCCCAGACCCCTGATCCCCCGAGCGTCCGCATCGGGTGCACGCGCCCGTCCCAGAAGTTCCAGTCGCCGACCACCCGCACCGCCCGGGCATTGGGCGCCCACACCGCGAAGGCGACCCCGGCCATGCCGTCGTGCACCCGGAGGTGGGCGCCGAGGACCTCCCACAACCGGCGGTGGCGGCCCTCGCCGAAGAGGTGCAGGTCGAGCTCGCCGATGGTCGGCCACGACCGGTAGGGGTCGTCGAAGACGTAGGAGACGTCCTCCCCGTCCCTGCGGTAGCGCGCCTCGAACCGGTAGTCGTCGACCCCGTCCGGGAGCGGGCCCTCCCACAGGTCGGTGCCGCGCACCCGGGCGAGGGGGTGTCGCGCGCCCCCGGCGATCGCCGACACGGCCTGCGCCCCGGGGCGGTACGCGCGCACCCGCCCGTCGTGCCGTCCGAGGATCCGATGGGGATCGGCGTGTCGACCCGAGACGATCAGCTCGACGTCGCGGGGGCCGAGTGCTTCGGGCGTGGCGGCACGGTCGGTCATCCCGACTTTCTACCCAACAGGCTCCGGGTTCAGCCGCCGGCGCCGGGGCTGCCCAGCCGCCGCACGATCCTGCCGATGGCTTCCCGGGGAATGGCGACCCAGTCGGGCCGGTATGCCTCCTCGTAGCGCAGTTCGTAGAGCGCCTTGTCCAGTTCGAAGGCGGCGAGCACGGCATCGGCCTCGCGAGTCCCGGCCATCAGGGCCTCCACGCCAGGGGTCCCCAGGTACCCGTTGAGGAAGGCGGTGCGGTTGCGCCGCTCCCACTCCCCAGCTCGCTCGGCGGCGCCCTCCGCCCCTCCCCCTGCCGGCGGGTCGCCCGCCTCCCGCAGGGCATAGCGGGCCGCGTAGTCGATCGAACGGAGCATGCCCGAGGTGTCCTTGGCCACCGACGACCGGCTGGTCCGCTCCTCGAGGCTGCGGGCCGGTTCGCCTTCGAAGTCGAGCGCGTACCAGCGTCCACCTGCCCGCATGACCTGGCCGAGGTGATAGTCGCCGTGGAGCCGTATCGCCGGGCCGGGGTGCCGGACCGCCCGGAGCCGGTCGAGCCCTCCCACGAGGGCCGCGGCAAACGCGTCGGGCTCGCCGGCCGGACCGTCGGCTGCGGCGCCGGTATCCCGTGCGGACCCCGCCGTCGTGCGACGCTCGAGGTCGTCGACGAAGGCGCCCCAGGAGCCCGCCAGGGCTTCCTCGTCGACGCCGAAGGCGTCCGCCAGCGCGAGGTGCAGGCCGGCGGTCATCCGACCGAGCTCTTCCGATTCGGCGGCGAAGTCGCCCGGCGCCGCGGCGGCGTCGTCCGCCCCACCCCCGATGAACTCGGCCGCCGAGCTCACGGCGAGCGCCCAGCCCTCCGAGCCGCCGGCGAGGAACCGCTGGGCGAAGGCGAGGTCAACGCCGCCGGATCGCCAGGTGGCCACGGGCTCGGCGACGTGGTCGAAGCCGGCCGACGCCAGTGCCGAGGTCACCTCGATCTCGGGGTTCGCCCCTTCCGCGGGGCGGCGATAGAGCTTGACGATGACCTGCTCGTCGTAGACCAGTGAGGTGTTGGACTGCTCGGCACCCATGAGGCGCACGCGTGTCGCCGCGGAGCCCGTCAGCCGATCGAAGAAGAGCAACATCAGCTCGGGATCGACGACCGCGTCGTAGAGGCGCCGTCCGCCGACCGTGCCGAGCACCGCCGCCGCCGGGGCGTCCGTGCCATCCCCCGCGTCCGTGCCATCCCCCGTCGGGGCGTCACCGAGAAGGAGCTGGTAGCGGAGCCCGTCCACCTCGACGATCGCCCAGACGAGCCGGCGCCCGCCCGCCGCCTCCCCCAGAGCATCCGACTCGAGGAGCCGGACCGACCGGGCGTCGGGCTCGCCGGCGCCGGCATACCATCGCTGGCGAGCCAGATAGGGGCCGAGGAGGTCGACGGCTGCCGGCGTCAGCGCCATCCGACCACCGGGTCCACCCGACGGCGCACCACCGGCGGTTCAACCATCGGTGAGCTCGAACCAGTAGAAGCCGTAGGGGGCCAGGGTCACGAAGTAGGGGAGGTGGCCGATGCGCGGGAACGCCACCCGTCCGAGCAGCTCGACGGGGACCTTTCCGGACCAGTCACGCAACGGCAGCTCGGCTGGCTGGGCCCGCTGCGAGAGATTGCACACGCACAGCACCGCTCCTTCGGAGCGTGGGACCCCCTGGGCGTCGGTGGCGTCGACCGGCACGGTGTCGTCGGGCATGGCCCGCACATAGGCGAGCACCGCGGCGTTCTCGGTGGGGATCACCTCGAAGGTGCCGACGCCGAACACCGGGTGCTGCTTGCGCACCGCGAGCGTCCGCTTCGTCCAGTGCAGGAGCGAGCTCTGGTTGCGCAGCTGCGACTCGACGTTGACCGCCTGGAAGCCATAGACGGGGTCCATGTTCGGTGGGAGGTACATCTGGGCGAAGTCGGCTTTGGAGAATCCGGCGTTGCGGTCGGGTGACCACTGCATCGGCGTGCGCACCCCGTCACGGTCGCCGAGATAGATGTTGTCGCCCATGCCGATCTCGTCCCCGTAATAGAGGATCGGCGAGCCGGGGAAGCTGAACAACATCGAGTTGAGCAACTCCGAGAGCCGCCGGTCGTTGTCCACCAGGGGAGCCAGGCGGCGCCCGATCCCGACGTTGCGCTTCATGCGGGGGTCCTTCGCGTACTCGGCCCACATGTAGTCCCGCTCCTCGTCGGTGACCATCTCCAGGGTGAGCTCGTCGTGATTGCGCAGGAACATGCCCCACTGGGTGCCGGCGGGGATCGAAGGCGTGTTGGCGAGGATGTCCGTGATCGGGTACCGCTGCTCGCGCCGCACCGCCATGAACATCCGGGGCATCACCGGAAAGTGGAAGCACATCTGGCACTCGTCACCGTCGCCGAAGTACTGGACCACGTCGGCCGGCCATTGGTTTGCCTCGGCGAGCAGCACCCGCCCGGGGTAGCCGCTGTCCACCTCCTTGCGCAGCCGGCGCAGGAACCCGTGCGTCTCGGGGAGGTTCTCGCCGGTCGTCCCCTCCCGCTCGAACAGGTAGGGGACAGCGTCGAGGCGGAACCCGTCGAGGCCGATGTCGAGCCAGTACCGGCACACGTCGAGCATCGTGTCGGCGACCTCGGGGTGGTCGTAGTTCAGGTCCGGCTGATGGGCGAAGAACCTGTGCCAGTAGTACTGGCCGCGCTCGGGATTGAAGGTCCAGTTGGACTTCTCGGTATCCGTGAAGATCACCCGGGCGTCG
>WQVT01000122.1 GCA_009785715.1 Acidimicrobiaceae bacterium
CAGATGACCGACTACACGGTTCCGGTCGATGACGGAGAGGTCGTCCTCGACGCCGTCCACCACGTGCAGGCGATGCACGCAGGCGACATGGCCGTGCGGTGGAACTGCAAGGCCGGGAAGTGCGGCTCATGCTCGGCCGAGGTGAACGGCAAGCCCCGCCTGATGTGCATGGCGCGCCTGTCCACCTTCCCGAAGGACGAGCCGATCACGATCACGCCGCTGCGGACCTTCCCCGTGATCCGGGACCTGGTCACCGACGTCAAGTTCAACTTCAAGAAGGCGGCGGAGGTTCCGGCCTTCCACCCCTCCAAAGAGCAGCCGAAGGCGCCGTTCCGGATGGCCCAGATCGACGTCGAGCGCTCGCAGGAGTTCCGCAAGTGCATCGAATGCTTCCTCTGCCAGAACACCTGCCACGTCATCCGGGACCACGAGGAGAACAAGGAGGCCTTCTCCGGGCCGCGGTTCTTCATCCGTTACGCCGAGTTGGACATGCACCCCAACGACGACCTGGACCGCAAGAAGATGGCCCAGGAGGAACGGGGTCTGGGGCTGTGCAACATCACCAAATGCTGCACGGAGGTTTGCCCCGAAAATATCAAGATCACCGACAACGGGATCATCCCGATGAAGGAGCGGGTCGTCGACGTGAAGTACGACCCGGTGCGCTTCTTCCGCCGCAAACGCGGAAGCTAGACCACGCGGAAGCTAGACCACTGAGGCGCTAGATCTCTTTGGCCTGAATCGCCTTCTCCCGGCGCCGCCGGGCGTGGACGATCGGCTCGGTGTATCCCGAAGGCTGCTCGACGCCTTCGAGGACCAGCTCGCACGCGCCCTGGAACGCCTCACCGGTATAGGCCGGAGCCATCGGGACATAGTGGGGGTCGCCGGCGTTCTGGCGGTCGACGACCTCGGCCATTCGCTTCATCGTGGCGATCACCGTGTCGCGATCGACGATCCCGTGGTGGAGCCAGTTGGCGATGTGTTGGGACGAGATCCGGCAGGTGGCACGGTCCTCCATGAGGGCCACGTCGTTGATGTCTGGCACCTTGGAACAGCCGACGCCCTGGTCGATCCAGCGGACGAGGTAGCCGAGGATGCCCTGAGCGTTGTTGTCCAACTCGGAACGGATCTCCTCGGCACTGAACGTCTTCTCGCTCGCCAGCGGCTCGCCGGCCGGAGGCCGGGCCAAGGGCAACGTAAGCATGCCTTCCAGGGTTGGTCCGCTCCGGCCGATGAGGCCTTCCTGGACGGCAGCCACGTCGACCTCGTGATAGTGCGTGGCGTGCAATGCGGCCGCGGTCGGCGACGGCACCCATGCGCAATTTGCCCCGGCCTTGGGGTGGCCGATCTTCTCGGCGAGCATCTGGCCCATGCGGTCGGCGGCGGTCCACATGCCTTTGCCGATCTGGGCCCGTCCCCGCAACCCGCAGGCGAGGCCCACGTTGACGTTGTGCTCTTCGTAGGAGGAGAGGAACCGCTCGGCCCGCATTGCTCCTTTTCGAACCATCGGGCCCGCCTCCATCGAGGTGTGGATCTCGTCGCCGGTGCGGTCCAGGAATCCGGTGTTGATGAACGCGATGCGGGTGCGGGCGGCGCGGATGCACTCCTTCAGGTTGACGCTGGTTCGCCGCTCCTCGTCCATCAACCCGATCTTCACCGTTCCCGCCTCGAGGCCGAGCACGGCTTCGACGTGCCCGAGCACCTCGTCGAAGAAGGCGACCTCAGCGGGGCCGTGCATCTTCGGCTTGACGACGTACACCGAGCCGGCCCGCGAGTTCGTCGGGAGGGGGCGCCGCACGTCGTGCAAGGCGATGGTGACGGTTATCAGAGCGTCGAGGAAGCCCTCGGGGATCTGCTGTCCATCGGCGTCGAGGACGGCGTCGGTCATGATCAGGTGGCCGACGTTGCGTACCAGGAGCAGGGCGCGACCCGGGAGCGTCGCCGCAGTGCCATCAGGAGCCTGGAATACCTGGTCCGCCGCCAGGCGGCGGGTCAGTTCACGACCACCCTTGTCGAAGGTGACTTCCAGGTCACCCTTCATCAGGCCGAGCCAGTTCCGGTAGGCGGCCACCTTGTCGGCGGCGTCGACCGTCGCGACCGAGTCCTCGAAGTCCACGATGGTCGTCACCGCGGCCTCCATGACCACGTCGGAGATCCCTGCGGGGTCGCCGGCGCCGACCTCGCTCTTCCGGTCGATGACCAGCTCGATGTGCAGCCCGTGATGGCGGAGGAGCACGGCGGTGGGCGCATCGGGATCGCCCCGGTAGCCGGCGAAGGCAGTGGGGTCTGCGGGACCGGATGCGCGCTGGCCCCCCAGCGTCACCTCGAGGCGGCCATCCGCCACCCGGTAGCCGACGGCGTCGGCGTGCGAACCGTTCCCGAGCGGCACCGCCCGATCCAGGAAGGTGCGGACCCAGGCCACCACGCGTGCACCGCGGGCGGGGTCGTAGGGTCCCGGTTCGGGCAGGTCGCCCAGTGCGTCGGTGCCGTAGAGGGCGTCGTAGAGGGAGACCCAACGGGCGTTTGCGGCGTTGAGGGCGTAGCGGGCGATGGTGACCGGGACCACCAGCTGCGGACCGGCGATCGTGGCGATCTCCGGGTCGACGTGGTTCGGGTCGATCTCGAAATCGGGACCAGCGGGCTGGAGATACCCGATGCTTTCGAGGAACGACCGATAGGCCGAGGCGTCGTGGGGTGCGTCACGGTGCTCGAGGTGCCAGGAGTCGATGGCCGACTGCAACTCGGCCCGCCGCTCCAACAGCTCCCGGTTGCGGCCCGAATAGCGCTCGATCAGCTCCGCCAGACCGCGCCAGAAGACAGCGGGGTCGATCCCGGTGCCGGGCAGGGCTTCTTCGTCGATGAAACGGTGCAGCTCGGGGTCGACCTGCAGGCCCTCCACGAAGTCGGATTGTCTCGTCGGTGGCTGCAGATCGGTCATATCAGCCCACGATCGCAGGTCGGCCCGACCTCTGCCACCTCCGCAAGTGAGCGCGCGGTCACTACGCTGGCATGCCACGAAGCGGCACCCAAGCCGCCAAACCTCATCAAAGCACCGAACACCGTCAATCCAGACCCACCGAAAGCCAGCGGGAGCCCATGACCAAGCGTGCCGTCCCACCGCCGACTAATGACAAAGGGACACCGACCGCGCCCCCACCTCCCCCGGCGTGGCGTCACTACCTCTGGGTGGCCGCCCTGGTCATCTTCGTCGTCCTGTTCTTCATCCTCCCCAACACCCGGGGTCCTGAGCACGTAACGCTCAACTATTCGCAGTTCCTGAACGATGTCTCGCACCACCAGGTGAAGACCGTCACGATCTCGTCGAACGGGAATGCCCAGGGAACGCTCGCCAACGGCCACACCTTCGACACCGTCATCCCCACGCAGGCCGGTCAGCCGTTCCTCGACGAGCTGAGGTCAGGCGGGGTCGAGATCACCGCCAATACGACCGGCGCGTCGTTCGGATCGCAGGTGCTGACCTGGGTCATCCTGCTCCTGCCGTTCATCGTGCTCGGCTACCTGTGGTTCCGCCTCTCGAGGGGAGCCGGGGGGAAAATGCAGGGTGGTCCGTTCGGCGTGGGCCGGTCGAAGGCGAAGGTCTTCGACGAGGAGCGGCCGACCACCCGGTTCAGCGACGTGGCCGGCTACGAAGGGGCGAAGTCCGAGATCACCGAGGTGGTCGACTTCCTCTCACAGCCCGAGCGCTACTCGCGGGCCGGGGCCATGGCGCCGCGTGGGATCCTCATGGTCGGTCCTCCGGGGACCGGGAAAACGCTCTTCGCCCGGGCGGTCGCCGGCGAGGCCCACGTCCCCTTCTTCTCGGTGACCGGGTCGAGCTTCGTCGAGATGTTCGTGGGTGTCGGGGCGGCGCGGGTCCGGGATCTGTTCGCCGAGGCCCGCAAGCGGGCCCCAGCCATCATCTTCGTGGACGAGATCGACGCCATCGGCCAGCGGCGTGGCGGCGCCGGGGCTGTCGTGTCCAACGACGAGCGTGAACAGACGCTCAACCAGCTCCTGGCGGAGATGGACGGGTTCGACCCTGCCACCGGCATCGTGGTCCTCGCCGCCACCAACCGGCCCGAGGTCCTCGATCCCGCACTGCTCCGCCCAGGGCGGTTCGACCGGCAGGTGACCATCCCGCTGCCGACGCTCCCCGAGCGTGTCGCCATTCTCGCCGTCCACTGCCGGGGGAAGCAGGTCGATCCGGGCGTCGATCTCGAGGTCGTCGCTCGGGGGACCCCGGGATTCGCCGGCGCCGACCTTGCCAACCTCGTCAACGAGGCTGCGATCCACGCCGTGCGCGCCGGGCGCGAGGTCATCACGGCGGAGGACTTCGCCGAAGCAAGGGACCGGATCCTCATCGGGCGGCGAGAAGGATCGAACGTGCTGCTGCCGGAGGAGAAGCATGCGGTGGCGGTGCACGAAGCGGGGCACGCCCTCGTGGCCGTCTACGCCGACCACGCCGATCCGGTGTCCAAGGTGACGATCCTGCCGGCCGGCCAGGCCCTCGGGGTCACCCAGCAATTGCCGCTGGTGGAGCGACACCTCTATGGCGAGGACTATCTCCATGACATGCTGGCCGTCGATCTCGGGGGACGGGCCGGTGAGCTGGTGGTGCTCGGGCAAGGCTCCACGGGCGCAGCCAACGACTTGGCGAAGGCCACCGAGCTGGCGACCAAGATGGTGAGGGAGTTCGGCCTGTCATCGAAGATCGGGCCGATCGGGTACCCGGCCGGCGGGTCGGTGTTCCTCGGAGGCGGGGGCAGCGAGCTGTCCAGTCGACCGTTCGCCGAGTCGACCCAGGCCGCCATCGATGCCGAGGTGTCCCGTCTCCTGCGGGAGGCAGAGGAGCAGGCAATCTCGACCCTGAAGACCCACATGGACGTCTACGACCGGGTCGTTGCCCTCCTCCTCGACCGCGAAACCCTGGACGGCTCGGAGATCTATGCCCTGGCCGGCCGCCCCGAGCCGAGCAACGGACGCGCGACGACGGTGGCGCCTGAACGTGCCGCCGCAGCCGCGGCGGCCAGCCCGAGGCCGCAAAGCGGCGCGCCGACGGCGGCCGCCGTGGCGGTGACCGCAGAGGAGGGACGCCAGCCGCGCTGAGCCCGTTCGCCGCCGTCCGGCGGCGAACCCAGCGCGGCGGTTTTATCCCCCGTAGTTCATCCCGGTCGCCCGTAGGTTGAGCGGCTTGGCCTCGGCGTCACGGACACCCGCGCCCACGACCTCGGCGACGAAAAGGGTGTGGTCCCCCTTGGCCACCGTGTCGGTGACCGTCGCCTCCCACCAGTACGGCAGGTCCACCAGCAGGGGGCTCCCGGTCTCCGGGCCGTCCTCGAATGCGTAGCCGTTGAGCTTGCCGTCCTCAACCTTGGTCGTCCGGAAGAAAGCCTTGGCGATGTCGAGTTGGTCCTCGCCGAGCACGTTGACGGCGAACTTGCCCGTCGAGGTGATGAGGGCGTGGCTGTCGTTGTCCGTCTTGACACCGACGGCGATCAGGGGGGGCTCGAAGGACGTCTGCGTCACCCAGTTGACGCCGGCGGCCGCGTACTGGTCGCCGTCCCGGGCAGTGAGGACATAGAGGCCGTAGGTGATCGCCCGCAGGGCAACTTTCTTGTCTTGTGGATCCATGCGTATGTTCTAGCCCTCGCTGCCGCCCGTCCGCTCAGGACGGGCCCTGCTCGGTACAGACTCTGCCCAGGGGGCGACGGTCGCTTGACGATCGAACATCTGTTCCCTAACCTGGTGGCGTGCGATGGCCGACCGTCGAGGAGCAGACCGAGGGGCGAGACGCCGCATTGTTCGATGCCGACGCCCTCGCCGAACGCCACGTCGGCCGAGGCGAGTTCCGCGGGATGGAGTTCCTTCACGTCAACGCCAAGACGATCATCAACGTCCTGCCGGCGAGCTCCAGGATGTCGTTCCGGTACACGATCAACCCCTATCGGGGATGCAGCCATGCCTGCAGCTACTGTTTCGCCCGCCCCACCCACGACTATCTGGGTCTCGGGACCGGTGAGGACTTCGAGCGGAAGATCGTGGTCAAGGTCAATGCCGTCGAATTGCTGAGAGCCGAGCTCTCGGCCCGTCGCTGGTCCGGTCACCACATCGCAATGGGCACGAACACCGACCCGTACCAACGTTGCGAGGGGAAATACCACCTGACGCGAGGCGTCGTCGAGGTGCTCACCGAGGCTGCCAATCCGTTCTCGATCCTGACCAAATCGACTCTGATTCTGCGGGATCTCGAGCTGCTTGCGAAGGCGGCCAGGCAGGCGGACGTGCGCGTCAACCTGTCGATCGGCACGCTGGACGAGCAGGTGTGGCGGCTCAGCGAACCCGGTACCCCGCCGCCGCGGTCGAGGGTAGAGGCGGTGCGCCGCCTCAATGAGGCCGGGGTGCCGTGCGGGGTCCTGGTGGCGCCGATCCTCCCCGGCCTGTCCGACCGCGACGAGCAGCTGCACGACGTCGTCGAGGCATGTGTTGAGGCCGGCGCGGTCGCGATTTCAAGCGTTGCCCTCCACCTGAGACCCGGGGTGCGGGAGCACTATCTCCGATGGCTGGGGGCGGTGCGCCCCGACTTGGTGGCTGCCACCGAGGCCCGCTACCGGGGGTCCTACCTGCCGAAGGCGGACCAGCGGGCGTTGTCGGAGCAGGTCCGGTCGGTGGTCGAGTCGGCGCGACGTGACCGCTGGCGAGAGGTCACGGCAATGCGCGGGGACGACGGCCCAGTTGCCGGGGGCCTGACCGCTGACGAGACGGTGAGCGACCGTGTGCGGCTGCACATGGGTGGCGAACCGATGCAGTCGGTCTCCTCACCGCCCGCCACCCCGATCTCCGAGCAGCTCGGGCTCGGCTGGTGACCGCCTGGGCGGAGGGGAGGAGGCGGCTTCGCCGGG
>WQVT01000123.1 GCA_009785715.1 Acidimicrobiaceae bacterium
GTGCATCCGGGCGTCCTCCTCGAGGAGATCGCCAAGCTCACCGAGGCGGGCATCGACTGCAGCAAGCTGAAGGTGTCGGGCAATGCCCACCTGATCATGCCCTACCACCTCGAGCTCGACGCCCTGACCGAGCGGTATCTGGGCAAGAACAAGCTCGGGACCACCAAGCGCGGCATCGGCCCCGCCTACGCCGACAAGGCGGCCCGGGTGGGGATCCGGGCCCAGGATCTTCTCGACCCCAAGATCTTCCGCCAGAAGCTCGAGGTGGTCCTGAAGGAGAAGAACCAGATCCTGGCCAAGGTCTACAACCGGCTCCCGCTGTCGGTCTCCGAGATCGCCGACACCTACCTCGACGAGTACGCCCCCGTGATGGCGCCCCTGATCGGCGACACCGTCGGCATCATCCACGAGGCGCTGGAGACCGGGGGCCGGCTGTTGCTCGAGGGCGCACAGGCCACCTTCCTCGACCTGGACCACGGCACGTACCCCTTCGTCACCTCCTCCAACCCGGTGGCCGGCGGGGCGTGCGTGGGCGCCGGCATCGGGCCGCAGCACATCACCCGGGTGATGGGTATCGCCAAGGCCTATGTGACCCGGGTGGGCTCGGGACCGTTCCCGACCGAGCTCGACGACGAGACGGGCAGGCTGCTGATCGATCGCGGCCACGAGTACGGGACCAACACCGGGCGACAGCGACGGACGGGCTGGTTCGATGCCGTCATGCTCCGCCAGGCGGCCCGGCTGAACTCCCTGACCGAGGTCGCGGTGACCAAGCTCGACGTGCTCGACACGCTCGAGACGCTGAAGGTCTGCGTCGCCTACGAGTCGGGCGGGGTGCGCTACGAGCACATGCCCTACCACCAGTCCGTGCTGCACGACGCCGTCCCCGTCTACGAGGAGTTGCCGGGCTGGCAGACCGATACCACCGGCGCCACCCAACTCTCCGACCTGCCACCCGAGGCGCGGGACTACGTCGAGTTCCTCTCCAAGATCACCAGCGTCCCGATCACCTTCGTCGGCGTCGGGCCGGGCCGCGAGCAGTTCGTCCGCTTCGCCGCCTAATGCGGGTCTGCGTCGTCGGGTCCGGTGGTCGGGAGCATGCCCTGGCCGCCGCCCTGGCACGCACCGCCACCGTTGTTGTCACGCCCGGCAACGCCGGCATCACCACCCTCGCCGGCGACCTTCCGATCACCTGCTCGTCCGACGCGCCGGAGGAGATCGACGCCGACCTCTGGGTCATCGGGCCGGAGCAGCCGCTGGTGGGCGGGCTCGCGGATCGGCTGCGGGCCTCCGGTCGTCCCACGCTCGGTCCGGGGGCCGAGGGCGCGCGTCTCGAGGGCTCGAAGAAGTGGATGAAAGAGGTCCTGGTGGCGGCGGGCGTCCCGACCGCCGCCCACGAGGCGTTCACCTCACCGGATGCCGCGGAGGCCTACCTCCGGGGAATGCGCCCGCCCTATGTCGTGAAGACCGACGGGCTCGCCGCCGGCAAGGGTGTGCTCGTCACCGAGTCGTTACCGGAGGCGATCGCCGACGTCCGGGAGAAGCTGGCAGGCCGGCTCTTCGGCGACGCCGGCCGGGCGGTGGTGATCGAGGAGGGTCTCGCCGGCCCGGAGCTGTCGGTGATGGCGCTCTGCGATGGCATCCGCGCCGTGCCGCTGGCCGCTGCGCAGGACTTCAAACGGGCCGGTGACGGCGACACGGGCGCGAACACGGGGGGCATGGGTGCCTACTCGCCTGTCCCTGTCGCCACCCCGGAGGTGGTCGAGGAGGTCATGACCCGCGCCGTGCGCCCCACCCTTGCCGCCCTCGCGGCGTCCGGCATCGACTACCGGGGCGTGCTGTATGCCGGCGTCATGCTCACCGAAGCCGGCCCGCGCATCCTCGAGTTCAACGTCCGCTTCGGCGACCCCGAGACCCAGGTCGTCCTGCCCCGCTGGCAGGGAGACGTTGCCGAGGTGCTGCTCGCTGCCGCCGAGGGCCGGCTCGACACGGTGCCGGCACCGACCTTCCCTGACGACCTGGCCGCGGTGTGCGTCGTGCTCGCCGCCGCCGGGTACCCGGCGTCGCCCCGTCTCGGCGACCCGGTCGCCGGCGTGGCCGGCGCTCTTGCCCGCGAAGGGGTGTCGGTCTTCGCTGCAGGTCTCGCCGCCGCCCCACACACCGACGGTCTGGTCACCGCCGGCGGGCGGGTCCTCGGCGTGACGGCGCTCGCCCCGACCCTCGCCGGCGCCAGAGCCCTTGCCTATGACGCGGCGGGGGAGGTCTCGGCGCCCGGACTGTGGTGCCGAAGCGACATCGCCCTGGCCGCCTCGACGCCGACGCCCCGACCCCCCGACTACGAGGAGGCCCGCCCTTGACCGTCCCCACGAAGGTGGCTGTGATGATGGGCTCTGCCAGCGACCGCGAGAAGATGAAGCCCGCCGTGACCACGCTGGCGGACTTCGGCGTCGAGGTCAGCGAACGGGTGCTGTCGGCCCACCGCAACTCGGCCGCTGTCTCCGAGTTCGTGCGCTCCGCCAGAGCCGACGGCTACGGGGCGATCATCTGCGGCGCCGGGATGGCCGCCCATCTCGCCGGTGCCGTGGCCGCGCAGACCACGCTCCCCGTGATCGGCGTGCCACTCTCGGGTGGGGGGCTCGGCGGGGTCGACGCCCTCTATTCGACGGTGCAGATGCCCCGGGGGATCCCGGTGGCGACCGTTGCGATAGACGGCGCCGCCAACGCCGCCCTGCTGGCGATTGCGATCCTGGCGGTCACCGACGCCGGGATGGCGGCCAAGCTGGACGAGTACCGGGCGCAGTGGGTGCCCGCCACCCCCGGAGGAGTCGTCTGATGGCGCTGGAGAAGATCGCGACCGGCAAGGTACGGGACATCTATCTGCTCGATGGAGAGCACCTGCTCTTCGTCACCTCGGACCGGATCTCGGCCTTCGACGTGGTGATGGACGAGCCGATCCCGGACAAGGGACGGGTCCTGACCGCCATCACCGCCTTCTGGCTCGACCGCCTCCGCGACGTCGCCCCCAACCATCTGGTCGGCCTGGACGTGCCGGCCGCCGTTGCCGATCAGGAGGAGCTGAAGGGTCGGGTGATGGTCGTCCGCAGGGCCGACATGCTGCGGGTGGAGTGCATCGTCCGCGGCTATCTGTCGGGGTCGGCCTGGGCCGAATACCAGAAGACCGGCACCATGCACGGCCAGCCGTTGCCGGCGGGCCTGCGCCAGTCCGAGCGCCTCCCCGAACCGGTGTTCACGCCCTCCACCAAAGCGGCGGTTGGCATGCATGACGAGAACATCACCTTCGAGGCGGCCGCCGCGCTCGTTGGGGGGAACCTGGCGGAAGAGGCCCGCAGGATCTCCCTCGCCGCCTACGAGGCGGGAGCCGCCTGGGCCGCCGCCAGGGGCATCATCATCGCCGATACCAAGTTCGAGCTCGGGATCATCGACGGCGAGCTGGCGATCTGCGACGAGGTGCTCACCCCGGACTCGTCGCGGTTCTGGCCGGCGGACGGCTGGGAGCCGGGTGCCACGCCGCCGTCGTTCGACAAGCAGCCGCTGCGGGACTGGCTGGAGGGCACGGGTTGGGGGAAGACCCCCCCGCCTCCGCCGCTGCCTGACGAGGTGGTGACCGCCACCCGCACCCGCTACGTCGAGGCGTACCAGCGCCTGACCGGCCTGTCCTTCGCCGAGTGGCCGGGTGCCGGCGGCCGCGCCTACGGCGGTTCCGCCGAGGACACTTCGGTCTGATGAGAGCGGTGCGTTGATGCACTTCGAGGCCCTGGTCGAGGTCCGGCTGCGGCCCGGGATCGCCGATCCACAGGGGCAGACCATCGAGCGCGCCCTGCCCGCGCTCGGCTTCGAGGGGATAGCCGCCGTGCGGACCGGGAAAGCCATCCGGCTCTCCGTGGAGGCGGCCGACGAGGCCGCGGCGCGGCGAAGGGTCGAGGATCTCTGCCAGCGGTTCCTCACCAACCCGGTGATCGAGGACGCGGTGATCAGCCTGGAGCCCCTGAGCCCCCTGGAGCGACAGTGACCACCCGGGTCGGCGTGGTGCTCTTCCCCGGCACCAACTGCGAGCACGACGTCATCGAGGCGCTCGCCCGCCTGGGCGCCGACGCCAGCCTCGTGTGGCACGGCGAGCGGTCGCTCGGCGACGTCGACGCCATGGTGCTCCCCGGCGGCTTCGCCCACGGCGACTACCTGCGGCCCGGTGCCATCGCCCGCTTCTCCCCCGTGATGGGAGCGGTGAGCGACTTCGCCGCCGCCGGTGGGCCGGTGGTCGGGATCTGCAACGGGTTTCAGGTCCTCACCGAGGCCCACCTGCTCCCCGGTGCCCTGCAGAAGAACGCGGGCCTGCGCTTCCTCTGCACGCCGGTTGACCTGGAGGTGGCGAGCGACCGCTCCGTGCTCACCGCAGGGGTCGAGGTCGGCCGGCGGCTCCGGATCCCGATCAACCACTTCGAGGGCAACTACCTCTGCGACCCCGCCACCCTCGACGAGTTGCGGGCCGAGGGCCGCGTGGTGCTCCGCTACGTCGACAACCCCAACGGGTCGGTCGACGACATCGCCGGGATCGCCAACGCCGCCGGCAACGTCGTCGGGTTGATGCCGCATCCGGAGCGGGCGAGCGACCCGTTGCTCGGCTCGGCAGACGGCCTCGTCCTCTTCGCCGCACTGCTGGCCTCCGCCGGCGCGGGGGTTTCGCGATGAGCACGGTGTCGCAATGAGCAACGTGGCGAGCGAACCGCAGCCGCTCCATCGCGCCCTGGGGCTCACCGATGACGAGGCGGCCGCCATCGAGCAGCTCCTCGGGCGCAAGCCGAACCACCTCGAGCTGGCGCTGTACGCGGTGATGTGGAGCGAGCACTGTTCCTACAAGTCCTCGAAGATCCACCTTCGCCGGCTGCCTACCGAGGGACCGCACGTCCTGGTCGGGCCGGGGGAAAACGCCGGCGTCATCGACGCCGGCGACGGGATCGCGGTGGCGCTGCGCATCGAGAGCCACAACCATCCCTCGGCGATCGAGCCATACCAGGGCGCGGCGACCGGCGTGGGCGGCATCCTGCGCGACATCTTCACGATGGGTGCCCGCCCGGTGGCGGTCATGGACCCGCTCCGCTTCGGCCCGCTCTCCGACCCGCGGTCGCGCTGGATCGCCGGCGGCGTGGTGTCGGGGATCTCCGGCTACGGCAACTCCGTCGGGGTGCCGACCGTCGGGGGCGAGACGGTCTTCGACGAGTGCTACGCCGGCAACCCGCTCGTCAACGTGCTCTGCGCCGGGGTTTTGCCGGTCGACCGGCTCGTGCTCGGCGTGGCGACCGGGGAGGGCAATCTCGCCGTCCTCCTCGGCTCGTCCACCGGCCGCGACGGCATCGGTGGCGTGAGCGTGCTCGCCTCCGCCGGCTTCACCGACGACCCCGAGGTCGAGGCTGCCAAGCGGCCCAACGTCCAGGTCGGCGACCCCTTCGAGGAGAAGCGCCTGATCGAGGCCTGCCTCGCGCTGCTCGACGCCCGCCTCGTCGTCGGCATCCAGGATCTCGGTGGCGCCGGCCTGATCTGCGCCACGAGCGAGACGGCGTCGCGGGGCAAGGTCGGCATGGACGTCAACGTGGCTGCCGTTCCCCGCCGGGAGCCGGGCATGGAGCCGTGGGAGGTGATGACCAGCGAGAGCCAGGAGCGGATGCTGGCCATCGTCCGCCCCGATGACCTCGACGCCGTGCTCGAGCTCTGTGACCGTTGGGAAGTTCGGGCGGCGGTCGTGGGCAAGGTCACGGCGTCCGGGGCGTTGCGGGTCGTGGACGGCTGGGAGGGCGAGGTCCTGGCCGACGTGCCCGCCGCAACGCTCCACGACGACGCCCCCGTCTACCACCGTCCCCTGGTCCGGCCGGCGGACCTCGACGCCCGCGCCGCCGCCGACCCCGCCGCCCTTCCCGTCCCGGCGGATCCGGGCGAGGACCTGCTCGCCCTCGTCACGGACCCCGCCTGGGTGTACCACCAGTACGACCACCAGCTCTTCCTGAACACCGTGGTGGCACCCGGCGGCGACGCCGCCCTGCTCCGCCTTTCCGCCCCCGGGGCGCGTCCGCCGGCGGGGACGGCCCGCGCCATGGCGCTGTCCACGGACGGCAACCACCGCTGGTGTGCCCTCGACCCCCGTGCCGGCACGGCCCTGGTGGTCGCCGAGTCCACGCTGAACCTGGCCTGCGTCGGGGCCCGACCCGTGGCGCTCGTCAACTGCTTGAACTTCGGCAACCCCGAGCATCCCGAGGTGATGTGGCAGCTGTCGGAGGCGATCGACGGCATGGCCGAGGCCAGCCTTGCCCTCGGTGTCCCGGTGGTGGGCGGCAACGTCAGCCTCTACAACGAGAGCCGCGGCACCGACATCGACCCCACCCCGGTCGTCGGCACCCTCGGCCTGGTCGAGCGCCTTTCCGGCCCGCCACCGGGGATGGGTCTGGTCGCCGGGCAGCGGGTGGTGTTGATCGGCCCCGTCGCCGCCGTGTCCCTCGGCGGATCGCGGTGGGCGGCCGAGCGAGCCGGTCATCGGGGCGGCCGGCTGGCCCCCCTCGACCTCGAGTTGCACGCCCGGCTGCTGCCGCTCGTTGCCGGCCTCGTGAACGACGGCGTCGTCGGCGGGGTCCACGACGTCTCGGAGGGCGGGTTCGCCCTTGCGCTCGCCGAGATGGCCATGGCCTCGGGCGTGGGCTGCCGGGTGAGCCCACCGGTCGGGGGGTCCGACGGGGTGCCGCTGCACCGGGCGCTCTTCGGTGAGGCGCCCTCCCTCGTCCTCGTGAGTGTCGACGCCGGCCGGTTCGAGGAGTTGCAGGAGCGCTGTCTCGACGCCGATCTTCCTTTGTCCGACCTCGGAACGGCCGGAGGGGAGAGGGTGGTGATCGA
>WQVT01000124.1 GCA_009785715.1 Acidimicrobiaceae bacterium
CGCGAGCGGATCCTCGACATCGCCCTCGACCTGTTCGTCGAGAAGGGCTACGAGAAGACGTCGCTGCGGGAGATCGCCGAGCAGCTCGGGTTCTCGAAGGCGGCGCTCTACTACCACTTCGCCAGCAAGGACGACATCCTCCTCGCCCTCCACCTCCGCGTCCACCGGATCGGGCGTGAGGCCTTCGCCCGCTTCGAGGGCAGCCCGGGGAGCGTTGCGGATTGGGGGGCGGTGCTGCAGGACGTGATCGAGGTCATGCTCGAGAACCAGAAGCTGCTGATCCTCCACGAACGCAATCGCGGCGCGTTGGAGCAGATCGGGACCAAGCACGCCCACGAGCGAGACGACTTCGAAGAGGCGTTCTTGAGCACGCTCTCCGACGACCTGATCCCGCTCGCCGAGCGGGTCCGGCTGGCGGGCGCGATCGGGGCGATCGTCGCCGGCCTGCTGATCTACGCCGGCAGCTTCTCCGGCGTCCCCGTCGACGAGTACGCGGCGGTCCTGCGGGGGATGGTCGCCGACCTGCTCCCCGGGTCCTGAGCCGTCAGGTCCGGGTCCGGCCGTCCCGGATCATCTCGAGCGCCTGGTGAACCCGCCGCTCACGGGTGTCGGCCCGTTTGGCGTCGGCGACCCAGCGCGCGTACTCCTTGCGGTGGGTGAAGGCCATGGCGTCGAAGCGGGCCCCCGCCTCGGCGTCGGCGGCCAGGGCGGCGGCCAGGTCGGCCGGCACCTCGACCTCGCGGGGCTCGGTGTCGAGCTCGAGGGTCACCTCGACGGAGTCGCCGGCTTCGACGCCCGCCCCGGCTCGCACCTCCCGGTTGAGCCCCACCAGAGACTCGCCTCCCATCCGGGCCACGCTGGTCCGCCACGAGTAGCCGTTGACCGTCGCCCTCACCGGAAAACGCTTGGCTCCCTCGCCGAGCACGGCCACCTGGTCGTCGTCGAGCAAGATGCCCGCCGCAGGCCCCCGGGAGACGAGCTCGGTCCGGAACGAGAGTGTGCCCACTCCCCGATCGTAAAGCTCCGGGAGCCGCTCAACAGCAGTCGTCGGCGTCCCACTCCCGGGGCGGCGGCGGTCCGGAGGCGGGATAGGTCACCTCCCACAGGCACAGCCCGTGCGGCGGCGCCAGCTGGCCGGCGGCGCTGCGGTCCCGGGCCCGGAGGATGGCCGTCATGTCACCCGCCCGCCGGCGACCCCGGCCGGTGCCCACCTCGACCAACGTGCCGACCAGGGACCGGACCATCTGCTGGCAGAACGACGACGCCTCGATCTCGAACCGCAGGTAGCCGCCGGGCAACGCCGTCCAGGTGGCCGAACGCACCGCCCGCACCAGCGACCCCGCCGGCGTCCGGCGGCAGAACGACGAGAAGTCGTGGGAGCCGATCAGCGGGTCGCAGGCGAGCTGCATGGCGCGCAGGTCGAGCGGCGCGGGCACGTGCCAGGCGGCGTGCGCGGTGAAGGGGTCGAGGATCGGGTCATTGAGCACGGTGTAGCGGTAGCGCCTGCCCGTCGCCCAACGGCGGGCATCGAAGCCCTCCTCCGCCTGCGACAGCGATCGCACGACGACGCTCGGCCGCAGGCCGCGGTTGACCGAGCGCGACACCGCAGCGACGTCGGCGTCGGCGCGGGCCGTGAAGCTGACCTCCTGGCCCCAGGCGTGGACGCCGGTGTCGGTCCGGCCGGCGCAGGTCAACTCGACCGCGTGGCGCAGGGATCGCTCCAACGCCGCGCCGAGCACACCGGCCACCGTGGCCTGGCCCGGCTGGGCGGCGAAGCCGTGGAACCGGTCGCCGAGGTAGGCGACGGTCGCCCGGTAGGTGGCGGTCGGCCCGTCGTGGACCGAGGCCCGGGCCAGCGGCCCGGAGCCCTCGCCGAACAGCGTGGCGTCACCGCCCGCCACGCCGGGTCGGTCAGACGAACTCGATACGGGCCATGGGGGCGTTGTCCCCGTGGCGAGTCCCGAGCTTGAGGATGCGGGTGTACCCGCCCGGCCGGTCGGCATAGCGGGGGCCGATCTCGGCGAACAGCTTCCTGGTCGAGTACTTGTCCCGAATGAACTTCACGACGAGGCGCTCCTCGTGGACGAGGAGCTCGGGGTTGGCGTGTGCCTTCTTGGCCTTGGTCACGCACTTCTCGATCACCGGGCGCAGGGCCTTGGCTTTGGCCTCGGTGGTGACGATCCCCTCGGCCTCGATCAGCTGCGCCACCAGGTTGCCGAACATGGCCTTCTGGTGGGCGGCGTCACCGCCGAAACGGGGGCCCTTCTTCGGGCGACCGGGGATTCCGGACACGGACTCAAGCCTCCTTGCCGCGCAGGGACAGTCCCCGCTCGTCGAGTTTGACCAGCACCTCGTCGAGGGACTTCTGGCCGAAGTTGGTGATCGCCAACAGGTCGTCCTCGGTCTTCTGGACCAGCTCGCCCACGGTGTTCACCTGGGCACGCTTCAGACAGTTGCGGGGACGCTCGGACAGGTCGAGGTCCTCGATCGGAAGGTCGAGATCGGGGGAGCCGCTGGTGGCGGCGCCGACGTCCCCGAGCTCCAGACCCTGCGGGCTGTCGCTCATCTCGGCCACCAGGCCGACCAGCGAGCGGAGTGTGTCCCCGGCCGACGCCAACGCCTCACGCGGGCTGATCGAGCCGTCCGTGGTGACGTCGAGCACGAGACGATCGAAGCGCGTGGACTGCTCGACGCGGGTGGGCTCGACCGTGAACGACACCAGGCGGATCGGGGAGAAGATCGAGTCGACCGGGATGATCCCGATGGTGCTCGACCGCTTGTTGCGCTCCGCCGACACATAGCCGCGGCCCTGCTCGACGGTGATGTCGATGGCCAGATGGCCCTTGTCGTTGAGGGTGGCGATGACCAGGTCGGGGTTCAGCACCTCGACGTCTGCGCTGAGCACGATGTCGCCGGCGGTCACCGTCTTCGGGCCGCGCTGGTCGAGGCGGATGGTCACCGGCTCCTCGGACAGCACCCGGACCACCAGGTCCTTCAGGTTCAGGAGGATGTCGGTGACGTCCTCTTTAACCCCGGGGAGCGTCGTGAACTCGTGCAGGGCGTCGTCGAAGCGGACCTGGGTGACGGCAGCTCCCGGGATGGAAGACAGCAGGGTGCGGCGCAGGGCGGCACCGAGCGTGTGACCGAAGCCGGGCTCGAGGGGCCCGACCGAGAAACGCTGACGGTCCCCTTCTGGATCCCCGATGGGCTCGACGGTGGGGCGTTGGATGATGAGCATGGGGGGGTTCCTCTTCTACCTCGAGTAGAGCTCGACGATCAGAGACTCACGCACCGGGATGTCGATGTGGTCGCGCAGAGGCAGGTCGCGCACCGTCACCTCGAAGTTCTCCGCCCCGGCCTCGAGCCAGGGTGGGATCGCCCGGTCGAGGGTGTCCAGGTTGTGGCGCACGACGATCATCTCGCGAGCCTTGTTCTTGAGCGACACCACGTCGCCCTTGCGGACGCGGTAGCTGGGGATCGTCACCCGCTTGCCGTTGACGAGGATGTGCCCGTGGCGCACCAGCTGGCGGGCCTGGGAGCGGCTCGCGCCCCACCCGGCGCGGAACACCACGTTGTCGACGCGCAGCTCCAGCATCCGGAGGAGGTTCTCGCCGGTGATGCCCGACTGGCGGTTGGCCTCTTCGTAGAGGTTGTGGAACTGCTTCTCGAGCACGCCGTAGATGCGGCGGGCCTTCTGCTTCTCACGCAACTGGGTGAGGTACTCGGAGCCCTGGCGCATGCGGTCGCGACCGTGCTCGCCGGGCGGGTAGGGCCGGCGCTCGATCGGGCACTTCATCGAGTCGCACTTCGGGCCCTTCAGGAACAACTTCATCTTCTCCCGGCGGCAGAGCCGGCACACCGGGCCTATATAACGAGCCACTTCCTCTTCGCTTTCCTTGCCGCCGCCGCTAGACCCGGCGCCGCTTCTTCGGGCGGCAGCCGTTGTGGGGGATGGGCGTGACATCCTTGATGCCCGCCACTTCGATCCCGGTGTTCATGAGCGACCGGATGGCGGTCTCACGGCCGGAGCCGGGTCCCTTGACCAATACGTCCACCCTGCGGACCCCGTGCTCCATGGCGCGGCGTGCGCACTGCTCGGCGGCCAACTGGGCGGCGAAGGGGGTCGACTTGCGCGACCCCTTGAACCCCACGTTCCCGGCCGACGCCCAGGCGAGCACGTTGCCCTCGGGGTCGCTGATGGAAACGATGGTGTTGTTGAACGAGCTCTTGATGTGCGCCACCCCGTAGGTGACGTTCTTGCGCTCGCGACGACGGGGGCGTCGACCGCCCGGCTTCGGCTTGGCCACTTAGTGCTGCACCTTCCTCATTACTTCCGGACCTTCTTCTTCCCGGCCACGGTCTTCTTCGGGCCTTTACGGGTTCGAGCGTTGGTGTGGGTGCGCTGGCCGCGCACCGGGAGGCCCCGCCGATGGCGGATCCCCTGATACGAACCGATCTCCATCTTCCGCTTGATGTCGGTGGAGACGTCCCGGCGGAGGTCCCCCTCGACCTTCAGGTTGAGGTCGATCCAGGTCCGGAGCCGGGCCACCTCTTCGTCGGTGAGGTCCCGGACCCGGGTGGTCGGGTCGATGTTGGTCGCCTCGCAAACGGTGGCAGCCGCGGTGCGGCCGACGCCGTAGATGTAGGTGAGAGAGATCTCGAGTTGCTTCTCTCTCGGGATGTCGACGCCAGCGATACGTGCCATGTGGTTCCTGCCTTCTTCTGGTGCCGGTCAGCCCTGGCGCTGCTTGTGCCGGGCATTGTTGGTGCAGATGACCATCACCCGCCCGTGGCGGCGGATCACCCTGCAGTGCTCACAGATCGGTTTGACGCTCGGACGGACTTTCAACGGGGCTCCTGCCAGGATCGACGAGAAGAGAAAAGAGAAACGGGACCACAAGGGACAACCGGGGACGGCTCGGGGTGACCCGGCGACCGTCGACGGACGTCCGCGCGAAAGCGCTCAGGGCCGACTCGCCAGGATAGCCCACTCTCGGCGTTAGTACCAGGTGCCCGCCCCGATCGGGTCAGGCGGCAATCGGTCAGGCGGCGAGGGTGAAGATCTCGGGACCTTCGTCGGTGATCGCGATCGTGTGCTCGAAGTGGGCGGAGAGGCTGCCGTCCGCGGTCACGACGCCCCAGCCGTCCTCCAGGAGCACCGTCTCGGCGCCGCCGGCGTTGACCATCGGCTCGACGGCGAACACCATCCCCGACTTGAGCTTCGGGCCGGGACGCCCGGGCCAGTAGTTCGGCACCTGCGGCTCCTCGTGCATGGCGGTTCCGATGGCATGGCCGACGTACTCGCGAACGACGGAGAAGCCGGCGCCCTCGGCCACCTTCTGGACCTCGAGGCCGATGTCGAAGAGCCGGTGCCCCTCGCTCATCACGGCGATGCCGGCGTGGAGGCTGCGCTCGGTGATCTCGAGGAGGCGCCTGGCCGCCGGCGAGATCTCCCCGACCCCCGCGGTATAGGCGGCGTCCCCGTGATAGCCCTCCACGATGGCGCCGCAGTCGATCGAGATGATGTCCCCCTCTTTCAGGCGATAGGAGCCTGGAATGCCATGGACGATCATGTCGTTGGGCGAGGCGCAGATCACCGCCGGAAACCCGTGGTAGTTGAGGAAGTTCGACTTGGCCCCGCGCCGGTCGAGGACGTCCCGGGCGACCCGGTCGAGGTCGGCGGTGGTGACACCGGGCCGGATCGCCGCCCTGGTGGCCTCGTGCATCTCCGCCACCACGCGGCCCGCCCGGCGCATCTTGGCCAGTTCTTCGGCGTTCCTTCTCATCGCTCAGTCGGGAACTGGCTGGGACTCGACACTCGCAGCGGTGGTGACCTCCTGGGTGGACCATCGCTGATGAATCCGGCCGACGATGCGGTCCGTCACCTCGTCCGGGGTCCCGATGGCCGGCAGCGTGGCGAGGAGCCCCTGCCGCGCGTACCAGCTGACGAGCGGGGCCGTCTCGCGTTCGTAGTGATCGAGCCGCCGGCGGATCGCGTCCTCGGTGTCGTCGCCGCGCTGGACGACCTCGCCACCGCAGACGTCGCAGATCCCGCGCACCCGCGGCGGATTCTCGATCACGCTGTAGTTCGTCCCGCAGTCCTCACAGACCCGCCGGCCCGCGAGCCGGATCAGGATCGTGTCGGTGTCGATGTCGAGGTTGACCACGACGTCGAGCTCGGAGGGGATCACGATCTCGCCCAGTGCCTCCGCCTGGCCGACGGTGCGCGGGAACCCGTCGAGGATGAATCCCCGCTGGGCGGCGTCCCGGCGTTCGAGACGCTCCCGGACGACCCCGATGACGATGTCGTCGGGGACCAGGTCGCCGGCGTCGAGGTAGGGCTTCGCCAGCCGGCCGAACTCCGATCCCTGCCGCACCGCGGCGCGGAAGGTGTCGCCGGTCGAGATGTGCGGCACGACGTAGTGGCGCGACAAACGGACGGCCTGGGTTCCCTTCCCCGCACCCTGCTTCCCGAGAACGACGACCCGCGCTCCCCGGGCCACCTACTTGAGAAAGCCCTCGTAGTTGCGCAACATCAGCTGGCTGTCCACCTGCTGCATCGTCTGCAGCGCGACCCCGACGGCGATCAGGATGGTCGTCCCGGCGAAGGGGTAGTTCTGGATGTTCCAGACGCCGAGCATCACCGAGGGGATCAGGGCGATGGCGGCCAGCCAGATCGCCCCCGGGAAGGTCACCCGGTTCAGGATCTGGGCCAGGTGCCGCTCGGTCGGCGGGCCGGGCCGGATGCCCGGGATGTAGCCGCCCTGCTTGCGGATGATGTCGGCCTGCTGGCGGGGGTCGAAGGTGATCGCCGCGTAGAAGTAGGCGAAGCCGAGGATCAACACCCCGAAGAGGACG
>WQVT01000125.1 GCA_009785715.1 Acidimicrobiaceae bacterium
AGTTGAGCGTTGGTGCGGGTCAGGACGGCCATCCGCGACCACGCCAACCCGGCCGCGTGGGCGTCCGCGACCTCCGCCACCACGCCGGCGGCCTCGGCCCGGTCGGTGGCGTAGCGGCGAACGGTCGGTTCGGGGCCATCGGGCCTGCGGGACCTGAGCCCCCGACCCTTGCCACCGAGCACCGACACTCCGGCCGCGACCACCTGCGGGCTGCAGCGGTGGTTGTCATCGAGGCGCACCACCTCGGTCTCTGGCCAGGTCCGACCGAGCCCGTCGAGGAGCCCCGGATCGGCGCCGTTCCAACCGTAGATCGCCTGGTTGGGGTCACCGACGACCGACAGGGATGCCCCGGCACGCACCCAGGTCAGGAGCAGCCGGTACTGGAGCGGGTTGAGGTCCTGGAACTCGTCGACGAAGAGATGGCGCCACCGCCAGTGCTGCGCCCGGGCGAAGCGAGCATCCTGCTCCATGGCATCGGCGCAGCCGGCGAGGAGGTCGTCGAAGTCGACGAGCCCGCGGATCCGCTTGGCGTGCCGGTAGGCCGCGTAGAGGAGCGCGATCGCGGAGGTGGGCACCCGCGACGCCCGACCGGCCTTCGCCGCTTCCTCCCCGTACCGGGACGGATCGATCGACCGGGCCTGCGCCCAGGCCACCTCGGCGGCGAGCTCGCCCGTCGAGATCCCCTCGAGGCCGGGTTGCTCGCCGGCCAGGCTGCCGAGCAACCGGCCGGGGGTCGAGAGCAGGGTGGGCGCGCGCCGCCCGCCGTCGGCCCACCACCGCCGCAGCTGGGCGGCGGCAACGGCGTGGAAGGTGCCCGCGGTGACCTGCTCTCTCAGACCGAGCGCGGACAAGCGGGCGCCGAGCTCGGTGGCTGCCTTGCGGGTGAAGGTGAGGGCGAGGACATGCTCGGCCGCCACCCGGCCCGTGGCCACCTGGTACGCGATGCGCCGGGTCAGGACCCGTGTCTTGCCGGTGCCCGCCCCGGCCAGCACGCACAGCGGAGAGGCCGCCGAGGTCACCGCACGATGCTGTTCGGCGCTCAGGTCCGAGAGGAGCTCGTCGGCGGGGACCGCCGGCGCGGCATCCGCCCAAGGGGCCAGGGGGGGTGCCGGCGCGTCGCTCACGGCTTCGAAACTAGAGAGGGGGTGTGACGAGCTGGTGGATCCCCGCCGACCTACCCGTCCGCCGAAGAGTGTGGGCATCCAGCTACGCGCCAGCCCTGGCAACCCCCCCGAATCACCCGGGCCGGTGCTGCAGCTGGATGCCTCTCGTCGCTGAGCTTGCCCTGTGGCGGCCGTCACGTCAAGCCCTTCTTTGCCCTCCGAATGGTCCCGACCACCCGCCGAGTCGCCGTTCGCGCGGAATGGCGGCGCCGAATCGCGGCGACGTCCGCCGGCGCGCGCGGCTGCCGCAATCCTCGCCGTTCCTTGACCTACCGTGAGGCCTGTCATGTCGTTTCCGCGCAGGCAGCTTCGTCCGGGCGAAGAGGTGGTCCTCGACGTCAGGCCACAGGGGTGGATGCTCGTGCCACGGGGTCTCCTGGCGATCGTGGTGCTGGCCGGAGCGGTGGCGGCTCAGGTGGCGGGGGTCTCGACCGTCGTGGCCTGGCTGCTCGTCGCCCTGCTGGCGCTCACACTGGGGTGGCTCGTGCTCGGCTACCTGCGGTGGATCACGACGAGCTTCGTGCTGACCAGCGACCGCCTGGTGCACCGCAGGGGCATTCTCAGCCGCAACAGCCGGGAGATCCCCCTCGACCAGCTGAGCGACATCAGCTACCGCCAATCGCTACCGGAGCGGGTGGTGATGATCGGGGATCTGGTCCTCGAGTCGGCCGGCCGGGACAGCGCCGAAGTCTTCGAGGGGCTGCCACACCCGGCGCGGATCCAGCGGGAGATCCACCGCCAGCTGGAGCTTTGCCGCATGCGCGGGAGCGGCAGCGGGGCAGGCGCGCCCGGCTACCCGGCGCTGTCCATACCCCAGCAGATCGACCAGCTCGCCGAGCTGGCACGGCGCGGCGTGCTCACCGAGGAGGAATTCCGGACCAAGAAGGCCGAGCTGCTCGACCGCCTCTGAGGGGCGGTCAGCCCTTGCGCTTCGCCTGTTCTTTGCGCGCCTGTTGCATGGCGCCGGGCGGGAGGCCGGGCCGGCTTCGGCCCCGCCCGCGGCCGCTCTGGCGGTTCTGGTTGCCGGCGGCCCGCCGGTAGGCGCGGTTGCTTTCGGCGAGACCCTGCTGACCGGCGGCCATCGCCTCCTCCAGGACCTTCGCCCGCTGCGCCTTCGGCACCCTCGAGAGGGCCCGGTCCATGTCGGCGAACTCCGGCGGCAGGCGCCGCCCCTTCTCCTTGGACTTGTCGATGTACCTCAGGGTGCGCCTGATGTACCAGTTCCGAATGAAACCGACCTTCATCAGGTTCCGGCTGATGGCGCGTCGAACGCCCTTGTTCGACTTGTCCTCGTCGCTCATCGCACCCGGCACCTCCGTGTCATCCCAGTCGCTCTGCGAGATTTGCCAGCTCTTCCCGGAGCGCGTCGGGCAGGCGCTCGCCGAGCCTGTCGAAGTGCTCGGTGATGAGCGGCACCTCGGCCCGCCACTCCTCGGCGTTCACGGCGAGCAGCGCAGCCATGTCCTCGGCGGGGATGTCCAGCCCCTCGGTGGGGATGGCGCCGGCGGCGGGGAGGAGGCCGATCGGGGTCTCGACGGAGGCGCCACGCCCGGCGCAGCGCTCGAAGACCCACTCGAGCACCCGGGAGTTCTCGCCGAAACCGGGCCAGAGGTACCGGCCGTCGGCGTCCTTGCGGAACCAGTTGACGTAGAAGATCTTCGGCAGCTTGTCGGTCTCGGTGGAGGCGCCGATCTTCAGCCAGTGCGAGAAGTAGTCGGCCATGTTGTACCCGCAGAAGGGGAGCATCGCGAAGGGGTCCCGGCGCAATTGGCCCACCGCTCCGGTGGCCGCCGCCGTGGTCTCCGAGGCCATGATCGAGCCGAGGAAGACGCCGTGGCGCCAGTCGAACGCCTCGGTGATGAGGGGGACCACGCTCGAGCGGCGACCGCCGAAGAGGATGGCGGAGATCGGAACGCCGCGGGGATCCTCCCATTCGGGGGCGATGGCCGGATCCTGCGACGCGGGCACGGTGAAGCGGGCGTTGGGGTGGGCGGCGGGGCTCGTCGACTCCGGCGTCCAGTCGTTTCGCTTCCAGTCGATCAGGTGGGCCGGCTTGTCGTCGGTCATGCCCTCCCACCACACGTCGCCGTCGTCGGTGAGGGCGGTGTTGGTGAAGATGGTGTTCGCTGACAGCGACAACATGGCGTTCAGGTTGGTTTCATCGCTCGTTCCCGGAGCCACCCCGAAGAAGCCGTATTCGGGGTTGATCGCGTAAAGGCGGCCGTCGGCGCCGAACTTCATCCAGCAGATGTCGTCGCCGATGGTCTCCACCTTCCACCCGGGGAGGGTGGGGATCAGCATCGCGAGGTTCGTCTTGCCGCAGGCGGACGGGAAGGCGCCGGTCACGTAGCGCACCTCCCCCTCTGGCGAGGTGAGCTTGACGACCAGCATGTGCTCGGCCAGCCAGCCGTCGTCGCGAGCCATCACCGAGGCGATACGCAGGGCGAAGCACTTCTTGCCGAGCAGCGCGTTGCCGCCGTAGCCCGAGCCGTACGACCAGATCTCCCGGGTCTCGGGGAACTGCACGATGTACTTCTGCTCGGCGTCGCAGGGCCAGGGCACGTCCGCCTGTCCCGGTTCCAGGGGGGCGCCCACCGAGTGCACGCAGGGCACGAACTCGCCGTCGGTGCCGAGGATCTCGAGGGCCCCCCGGCCCATGCGGGTCATGATCCGCATGCTGACGGCGACGTAGGGGGAGTCGGTGAGCTGGACGCCGATGTGGGCGATGGGCGAGCCGAGCGGGCCCATCGAGAACGGCACCACATACATCGTGCGACCCTTCATCGAGCCGGTGAACAGCTCGGTGAGGGTGTTCTTCATCACCTTCGGGTCCTGCCAGTTGTTGGTGGGACCGGCGTCGATCTCCTTCTCGGAGCAGATGAACGTTCGGTCCTCGACCCGCGCCACGTCACCGGGGTCGGACGTGGCCCAGTAGCTGTTCGGGCGCTTGGCGTCGGACAGCCGCGTGAAGGTCCCGGCGTCCACCAGCTGCTGACAGAGATCGTCGTACTCTTCAGCCGAACCGTCGCACCACACCACGCGATCGGGGGCGGTAATGGCAGCCCATTCGTCCACCCATTCTCGAAGCCGAGCATGATCGGTCAGGGGTGTGGTGGTGGTCGTCATGGTCTGTCAGTTTCTCCTTGGATCGTGCGACCGGGCCACTTCTGCTCCTGCCGCGCGGGACGCCCCGAGCGACCGCCGGGTCATCAATGAATAGGTTTCCCCAATCCAGCGGCATTCAAGCCCTCGGCCGGGGCCGAGTGAGCGAGAGAACGCTTGGATTGCAAGGGCACCCATCTGCCCGCCGGTCCTCCTGCTTCGGGTCGTGTGAGGTTCATCTGCGTACGATCCCCTCCGTGAACGATAACGGATCGCTGTTGTGAGAGGCGAGTTCGCAGCGCTGATAAGACTTACGTCACAGCTGGCTGATACCGCCCCCGACCTGCGTCCAGGGCCCGGCGAGACGTGGATCGGAGACGATGCGGCGGTGGTCACACCCGGCCCGGGCCGGCTGCTCCTGGCGGCGGACACGGTGGTCGAGGGGGTCCACGCAGATCTCACGCTCACGGGGCTCGACGACCTCGGCTGGAAGGCCATGGCCGTCAACATGAGCGACATCGCGGCGATGGGCGGCGTGCCCGCGCAGGCCCTGGTGGCCGTGTCGGGGCCGGCGCAGACGGACCTGGAGTTGCTGTACCGGGGCATCGCCGCGGCGGCGGCGTGCTTCGGGTGCCCCGTGGTCGGCGGCGACCTCACGAACGCCCCGCTCCTCGTCGTCACGGTGGCGGTGACCGGTCGGGTCGAGGGGGCGCCGGTGTTGCGCTCGGGCGCCCGGCCGGGAGACGGGATCTGGGTCAGCGGGCCTCTCGGTGCCTCCGCGGCGGGGCTGCGCAGCTACCGCCGTGGCGGGCCGGCGACCGGCACCGTCGATCAGGCGGTGCGGGCCGCCCACGCCCGTCCCAGCCCGGCCCTCCGGGCGGGCCTGGCGGCGCGTGAGGCGGGGGCCCACGCCATGATCGACGTCTCTGATGGCCTCTCTGCCGACCTCGGGCACCTCGCGGACGCCTCGGGCGTCGGCTTCCGGTTGGAGCGCGTCCCGGTGGCGGAGGGCGCGACCGAGGCCGATGCGCTCGGCGGGGGCGAGGACTACGCCCTGGTGTTCACGGCGCCCGATGCGACGGCGGTGCGGGCCGCCTTCGCCGGGTTGGCGGCGCCGGAGTTGATCGGGGTGTGCACGGAGGATCCGGGCGAGCGTCGGTTGCGCGGACGGCCGCTGCCGGTGACGGGTTGGGAACACGAGTGGTCGGAGGCGCCGGCGGGTGGGCCGTCAGCTCCGGGCCCCGGGGCGGCCGGAATGTGAGCAGATCCGGTCCATGTGAGCAGGCAGAGGTCAGAACGCGTCAGTGGCCGCGCACATGAACGCGGATCACGCACATGGACCGGAATCGATCACAACGTCTCCCCGCAGCCGGAGAGCACCGGGCTCCGCCCCTTGGCGGACCCTTAGCGGACGACCTTGGTGACCTTGCCCGCGCGGATGCAGGAGGTGCAGACCGAGATCCGCTTCGGGGTGCCGTCCACGACGGCGCGGATGCGCTGGATGTTCGGGTTCCAGCGGCGCTTGGTGCGCCGGTGGGAGTGGCTGATGCTCATGCCGAACGAAGGATGCTTGCCGCACACCTCGCAAACCGATGCCATTTGAACGACTACCTCTCTTACGTCTGCCGCACGAATATGCCTCTGCCGTGCGGACCTACCTGCGCCGCACCGACCTTCGGGCTTCGACCCCTGATCCGTCCGCACGGGATCGGTTCCCGGGCATCGGTGAAGAGGACCCGATGGGGCCGAGGTTGAAGGTTAGCATCTCCTAGATGCAAACGCTCGACCGGCTGCGCGCCGATGACGTCGTGAAGTTGGTCGTCACCTACCGCGACGTCCTACGCGCTCACCGTGAGCGAATGAACCTCCTCAACGTCTACCCGGTACCCGACGGTGACACCGGGACGAACATGGCGCTCACCCTCGACTCGGTGGTCGCCGAGATCGAGGCCCAGGCCCCGAAGGCACCGGACGGTACCCGCGACCTGGCGGCGGTGGCCCACGCCATCGGGTACGGATCACTCATGGGGGCGCGGGGCAACTCCGGGGTGATCCTCTCGCAGGTCCTGCGTGGCCTTGCGGGAGCGTTCGCCTTGGCGGTCCCGGCGACCGCCGGCGCCCCCACCATCGCCGGCGCCCCCACGACGGCCGGCGCGTCGACGGCGGATCCCGGACCGCCGGGTCTCATCGACGGCGGGCTGCTCGCCGAGGGTCTGCGGCGTGCCCGGGAGGGCGCCTACCAGGCGGTCGGCAACCCGGTCGAGGGCACCATCCTGACGGTGATCCGCGCCGCGGCCGACGCTGCCTCGGCGGCGGGAACCGGCCTGGTGGCGGTCCTGGAGGCGGCGCAGGCGGCGGCTGCCGGCGCCCTCGCGCAGACCCCGGAGATGCTCCCCGCGCTGAAGGCGGCCGGCGTGGTCGACTCGGGGGGCTACGGGCTCGTCCTGCTCTTCGACGCCGCACTTCACGTCGTAGAGGGCCGGCCGCTCCCCGCCGCCCCGGCACCCGGGTCGCCCGGCGGCCCCGCCGTGCCCAGCCCGGGCGGCACACCACCCGCCGCACGGGCCGCCGCATCCTCCG
>WQVT01000126.1 GCA_009785715.1 Acidimicrobiaceae bacterium
GCCGAATGAGAAGATGCCGCCATCGGCCGCCACCAACCAGTACCCCCTCCCATCTTTGGTCGGGGCCATCCCGGTGATCGGCGAGTTCAGCTTGATGTTGCCCGTCGAGCCGTAGAAGCCGGCGTCACCGAAGGCGAAGATCCCCCCGTCGGACGCCACCAGCCAGTACCCCCTCCCATCGGGCGTGGCGGCCATCCCGACGATCGGCTGATTGAGCCGGATGTTCCCGGTCGAGCCATAGAAGTTGGCGTCGCCGTAGGTGAAGATCCCGCCGTCGAGGGCGACCTGCCAGTAGCCGCCGCCGTCGGGTGAGGCCGTCATGCCCACGACCGGGGCATTCAAGTTGATGTCGCCGGCCGAGCCGTGGAACGCGGCGTCCCCGTAGCTGAAGATCCCGCCATCGGCTGCGGTGAGCCAGTAGCCGCGGCCGTCTTTGGTCGCGGCCATGCCGACCACGGGGGCGGAGAGCCCCGGCCCGGACGTGGGGGCCCCGTAGTACCTGGCGTCGCCGAAGGTCAGGACCCCCGGGTCGGCGTAGGCCTGGCTGTGCACCGACGTGCCCGGTGCCGGCGCCGACGTGGCCACCTGCCCCGGCGTCACCCCGGCGTTGCTGGTGTCGAACGAGCCGCGGTGCGGACTGGCGTAGGCCGCGGCCGGGGCTACCAGGCCGACCAGGCTCGCCACGACAGCGGTCAGCGCCAGTTTCCACGGTCTTTGCACAGCGCAGGAAGTTAACCCAGCCCCTGGTCACGGGTCCAGGGTCGTTCGCCCTCAGTCTCTGGAAGCCTGGTTCTCGTATGCGGCGGCGTGGGCGAGGACGGCCGCCACATAGCTGGGGTCGTGGTTGTAGGAGAAGATGGCCCCGGCCACGTCTCCCGAAGCCGCGCCGTTGGCTGCGAGGAGGCGGGCGGTCGAGGCGATGGCGTCGGCCGGATCCCACGGGTCGGCGATCCCGTCGCCATCGCCGTCGGTGGCATAGCCCTCGGCGACAGTCGGGGTGGGCGGCCCGGGGGGAATGAGCTGGTGTGGGGCCAGCCCCCGGCGCCAGGTGGTCGGCAGGAACTGTCCCGGTCCCTGAGCGCCGGCGGGGTTCTCCGTCCCGGGCGGGTTGCACCCTGCGAGGCGGCTCCGGCCGAAGTCACACTCCTCGGCGTAGATCCCGGCGATGACCGCCCACGAGACGCCGAAGCGCGCCCCGGACCGCTCGAAGTCGCCAGATAGCTGCCGGGGATGCCGGCGAGCGTGTCCGGCGCCGTCTCCGTCCCGGCCGGCGCCGGGCCCGCCAGTGCGCCCATGGTGAGGACGGTGCCCGCGAGGGGGACGAGCGCGACGCCGAGTGTGGCGAGCATCGAGCAGGCAAACATCCGCCTCAACTCGACGTCCGTATCCCGGCATGCAGCCGACTCGACCACAGGTCGAGGATATATTGGTGTATAAAAGGATGTTTCATTATTTTTCATCGTAGCCCGATGAAGCCATGGACGTCGAGGGTCGATCCGGTACGCTCTGCCACCCGTGGCCGTTCCCGGGCTGCCGAGCCCAGGGCAGGAGGTGCGATGAGGACCCGGATCGCCGACTATCAGCTCATCCGACCCCTCGAGGATGACCTGAGCGACGGCCAGACCTCCGTGGACCCGGCCGCGACGCCGGCCGAGGCGACCGGGACGTACCTTGCCCAGCCGCCGACCCGCCTCGATCTCGGCAACACGCAGGTGGTGGTCCACCTCGACCCGGCCTCCGACCCCGTGGTGCGCTGGGTCCAGCACCTGGCGGGGGCCCACTCTCCACATCTGCCGACGCTGATCGAGCTCGGCGGGGATTCCGAGAGTGTGCCGAGGTCCCTCTACTGGGTGCACACTTGGACCGGAGACGCGACCATGGCCCGACCACCGTTCACCCTGTCGCTCGCCTTCGTCCTGTGGTTGGTTGCCGGCGCCGCCCGCGGTGCGCACGCCCTGCACGAGGTGGGACTCGTCCACGGAGACATCAACCCGCGCCTGATCCGTTTCAACGACCGGGCCGTCACGCTCGACCCGCCGGTGAGGGTTCCCGATGTGCCCCTCGGGCTGGCCCGGCGCCTCGACCGGACTACCGAGCTCGACCTCATCGAGCCGGGGGTGGCCCGGGGCGAGCTTCCGTCGCGGGCGAGCGAGATCTGGACGCTCGGCGCCGTGCTCCACCTGGGGCTCTCCGGCCAGCTCCTTCATCCCGGGCTCGCCGATGATCCGCCGGTGACCGCGGTGCAACGGATCATGTTCGAACCACCTCGGATCGCCCCCGGCCTCGATCCGGAGGCGGCCCAGATCATCTCGTCCTGCCTGGCACCGGATCCCGCGCGCCGGCCGCAGTCGGCCGGCGCCCTCGCGGATCAGCTCGAGATCCTCGGGAGGCAGCGATGATCGCCCGCCTCGAGGTCCTCCCCGGGCCGGGAACCGCCGCCCGCTTCGGCGAAGTCACCGTGTGGGCGGGCGCCGGCGCCTCCCCCGACCTCCTCTCGTTCCTCATCCAGTCCGCCCGCAACCTGGCTTCGCTCCCCGACGGTGGGAAGCGGATCGCCGACCACCTCTCCGGCGTCCTCCGCCAGCGCGACCCCGAGCCCACCGTCCCGTTCGTCACGGTGGGCCCGGGTGAGTTCACCCCGGTCACCCTGTTGCACGGCCCAGTGCAGATGTGGGACGGCGCCCATTGGGTTCGCCCAGATCCCGCGACCGGCTGGCTCGTGACCGACGTGGCGAACCTCACGACCGTGCTCGTGACGCCCAACGACACGCCGGCACCCCCGTCGGCCAATCCGATCCTCGACCTGCGCGTGGGAGTCGTGCCGGGCGGCGGTCTCGCCGTCGTCCTCACGCCCGCCTCGATGGTGCCGGCGGACGACCCGGCCGACCACGGACCGGCGACCCCCGAGGTCACGCCCGCCGACGAAGACCCCACCTCGGCCGATGCGTTGACGTCGGAGCCGGGGGCACCCGAAGCGGGGGCGAACGGCGGGCGGGCCGCCGAGGCAGCCGGACTGGGAGCCGCCGGCCTGGGAGCCGCCGGTCTCGCAGGTGCCGCGGTGGCCGCCCACGAGGCCGAAGCGCACCGGGCCGCGCCCGCCGGCACAGAGGCGGAGGGCCACGAGCCGGAGGCTCCGGACTCGCCGGCCGACGCCGGCAACCAAGACGCCCCCGCGCTCCGGCCGGAGCCTCCGGGGGAGCCGATCGGGCTCGTGAACCTGCGTGACGCCCCGACCGACTCCTGGGCGCCCCTGCCTCCCGTCGAGGCGGGAGCGCCGAGCCCGCCGGGGAGCCCGACCGTGCGCGGGTTGCGTTGCCCGAGGGGTCACTTCAACCATGGCGGCTCCGTCACCTGCGTGAACTGCGCCCTGCCCCTCGACCCCGTCCGGGGCCAGAGTGACGGCCCCCGCCCCGTCCTCGGGGTTCTGGTGGGGACCGATCGCTCGCTCTGGCGGGTCGACGCCAGCTACCTGGCCGGCACCGACCCCGGCAGCGACCCGGCGGTGAAGAGCGGCGCGGCCCGAGCCCTCGTGGTGGCCGACGACGGGCAGGCGCAACCGGTGCATGCCGAGCTGCGGGCCACCGACTGGACGCTCAGCGTCGTCGACCGCAGCAGCCGGAGCGGGACCTTCGTCCTGCCACCCGGACACTCCGAATGGCAGAAGGTTCCCCCCGAGCAGCCGGTGACGGTCAAGCCCGGTACCCACGTCGCCATCGGTTCGACGGTGTACACCTTCACCTCGCCCTGGCCGCTGTAACACCTCCCTGCATCAGACGACCTTTGCCCAAAGGAGAGCGCCGGAACGGTGAACTATTTCACCCGGCCGTCATATTTCGGGCAGTAGGTATTGACCGCTGAGCTGATGACCGCGCCGAGATCTTCGCTCGGCAGCGGGTTCGAGCCCTCGGAGAGGATGAGCCGGTCTGCGAGCTGTTGATAGCTGACTCCCGTCGCGAAACCGGTGCAGACCGCCTTGCCCAGCCGGATCAGCTGGGTGTCGTTGCGGTAGTGGCCGACATCGGGAGCGGCCGACTCGACGCTCTGCACGAACTGCTGGTCCCTCTGCTTGGCCGCCTCGGACTGGCCGGCGCCGCAGCCGACGAGGAAAAGTCCCAGCAAGGCGGTCGCGGCCAGACGGACCACATTCCGTCTCACCTCAGGACCGGACCGCACCACCGGGGAGAGCCTACGCCGGGGCGTCTCCCCGGACTTCGCGGGCCCACTCGTTGAGCAGCCGGCCGGCGATGCTGAGTGGAGGCGGAATCGGCGGAAGGTCATCGACGGAATACCACCCGGCGTCGATGATCTCGTCACCGTCAGGGCGGATCTCCCCACTCGCCCAATCCGCGGTGTACCCGATCATCAACGAGTGCGGAAACGGCCACGGCTGACTCGCCACATAGCGGAGATTCTTGACCTCGATGCCGACCTCTTCGAAGACCTCGCGGTGCACCGTCTCTTCCATGTTCTCGCCGGGCTCGACGAAGCCGGCGAGGATCGAATACATCCCTCCCCGGAAGCTTCGGTTCGCCGCCAGCAGCACCTGGTCGTCTTTGCGGATCAGCACGATGACCGCCGGCGACAGCCTCGGGAAGGCCAGCAGGCCGCAGCTCGGGCACCGCATGGCCCGCTCGCCCGGCGAGGGCTCGGTCAGCGCTCCGCAGCGGCCGCAGTAGCGGTGGGTGCGCCGCCACTCGACGAGCTGTACGGCCCGGCCGGCGAGCGCCCACTCATCGGTCGGCCAAGCGCCGCCGAGCTCGCGCAGTGCTGCCCAGCGGTAGCCGGCGGGGGCGGCGAGGGAGTGGTCGATGCCGACGGCCCAGCACAGCTCCTCGTCCATCCAACCGAGCACCACCGGCTCCTCGGTGCCCGAGAGGTCGAGCGACTCGGGCCCCTTGATGGCTGCGGGGACGGACGTGTCCTCGGCCACCAGGATCTCGTCGCGGCGGACGAGGTACCAGCGCCCCGTCGGCGGGGCGTCGTCTGGGACGGAATAGAGGTGGGTGAAGGTCGGCACGCCACTTTCGTAGCGCATTACAGCTACCTGCCGTCGCGCAGGCATGCTGGAGCGGTGACATCGACCATGTTCGACCGGGTGGGCGGGGCGCCGTTCTTCGAGGAGCTCACCCAGCGCTTCTACCGTGGCGTGGCCACCGAGCCGACCCTGCGTCCTCTGTACCCCGCCGACCCCGACGGCTTCGAGGCCGCTCGCCGCAACCTGCGGGACTTCCTCATCCAGTACTGGGGCGGGCCGACCACCTACAGCGACGAGCGCGGTCATCCCCGTCTGCGCATGCGCCACGCCCCGTTCGCGATCGGCCCGGCCGAGCGTGACGCCTGGCTCCGCCTGATGCGGGCCTCGGTGAAGGAGGCCGGACTGTCGGGTCTGGACGAGGCGCAGATGTTGACCTACTTCGATGCCGCGGCGCACCACATGGTCAACCAGCCTGCCTGAGGTGCGAGCGCAGCGAGCACGTCAGGACGTCCGAGCGAGCGCCAGCTCGCCGGGCGTCGATGGGCGTGGGGCGCAGCCCCACCAGGAACTCTGAACCCTCCGGCCCTCTAAGCTCTGGCGCAGGATGAGCGATCCGGACCCCGAGCGGCTGGTCGGCGAGTTGGCGTACGTGACCACCAGAATCCGGGGCCCCAATCAACCGGGCGAGGTGCAGGTCGTCCAGGGCGGCCGAACCGAGTCGTTCATCGCCTACGGGGACGAGCCCATCGAACGGGGCCAGCAGGTCCTGATCGTCGCCCGCCGCCCCGGCCGGGCGCTCGACGTTATCTTCTTCGCGGGTTAGGGAACGAATGCGGATAGGACCGCCGTTCACAAAGACTCCACACGAGGTCCCGGGAGACGGCCCCGACCCGAGCCGCCAGAAGAGGTAGAACCATGTTCGGTTGGCATGTACCGCGCCCTGACCAGGCCATGCTCATCAGCGGTGCGAGGCGATCGCACGACCAATTGCCGTTCCGGATCGTCACCGGCCACGGGGCGTTCGTGCTCCCCATCAAGTCCCGGGTGAGCTTCCTCACCCTCTCGATGCAAGAAGCCGAGGTGGCCGAGGAATGCGTCACCCAGCAGGGCATCGCCGTCCAGGTCCGGGCGGTCATCGCCTTCAAGGTCGGGGGCGACTTCGAGGGGATCGCCTCGGCGGCCCAGCGCTTCCTCGGCGCCGAGGACAAGATGAGCGTTCTCACGGGGCGGATCTTCGCGGGCCACCTTCGCTCGATCGTCGGCTCGATGACCGTCGAGGAGATCATCCGTGAACGCCAGCGCCTGGCGGAGGAGGCGCTCGATGCCTCCAAGATCGAGATGTCGAAGATCGGCCTGGTCGTCGACGCCCTGCAGATCGAGAGCATCGACGATCTCGGCTCCGGCTACATCCGGGCACTCGCCGCCCCGCACGTCGCCGACGTCCAGCGGGCGGCCCGCGTCGCCCAGGCGCAAGCGGATCAGGCGTCGGCGCAGGCCGAGCAGGAGTCGCGGCGCAACCAGGCAGAGTTCGAGCGTCAGACGGCAGTCGCCCGGGCGGGCTTCCTGGCCGAGACCGACCGGGCCCAGGCGACCGCAGCCCAGGCCGGGCCCCTTGCCCAGGCCCAGGCCGAGCAGGAGGTCATCCAGGCCCGCACCGCCCTCGCCGAGCGTAACGCCGGCCTCCGCGAACAGGAGCTGGTCGCCGAGGTCGTGCGGCCCGCGGAGGCCGAGGCACAGAAGACCCGCATCGCCGCGGAGGCCGAGGCCCAGAAGACCCGCCTCCTGGCCGAGGCCAGCGCCGCCTACAACAGCATCGCCCTCAGCCAGCAACTCATCGGCCAGCTGCCCGACATGCTTGCC
>WQVT01000127.1 GCA_009785715.1 Acidimicrobiaceae bacterium
CACTCGCCCCTCGGCGCCCGCTTCTCTGCCGGCGCCTCCCGGAGCCTGCTTCTCTCCCGCCGCATCCCGCCGCCTCCCGGCCGCCTGCTTCTCTCCCGCCGCACCCCGCCGCCTCCCGGCCGCCTGCTTCTCTCCCGCCGCACCCCGCCGCCTCCCGGCGCCACCTCTCCTCCCGACGCACCCCGCCGCCGCCGGCCAGGACGGGCGATCAGGCGGCCCCGGCCTCCCGGGCCGACCAGGCCGGGAGCGGGGCGAGCCACCACCGGAGCCGCAGACGCAACGGGGCACCCTCCCAGAGGGCCCGGGCCAGCACGCCGCTGCCGGCGAGGGCCTCGGCGGTCGATTCCTCCGGCAACTGGTGGTCGGAGAACCGGACGCGGGTCACGGCGTCGGCCAGACGGTCCAGGGCCGTGCGGTTCCCGGCCAGCTCCGTCCCCGCCCGCCTGGCGTACTCGGCTGGGGTCTCGTCGGGCCGGCGCCTGACCCCCCGCCACGCCAGGCGCTCACTCGTCTCCTGCCAGGCAGCCAGGAGCGGGCCACCGGGGCCGGTGCGCCCGAGCCGCCTGCGGCGTCGCGACCAGCGCAGCCGACGGACCGCCAGGATGAGCGCCGGCCAGACCACGACCGCGACCGCAACACCGCCGGCTGCGAGCGCCAGCGTCTGCCCGAGGTCCGGCCGCCGGCCGCCGGCGATCCCGCCGGCCTGGGCGCCGGCGTTGGGCGCGCCCGGCGGTTTGCCCACCGGAGTGGCCACCGATGTCGACGTCGAGCGCTTCGAGGCGGCCGCGGGTGTCGGGTGAGGCGAGACGTCACCGAGCTTGGAGCCGGTATAGGCATCGGCCTCCGGGATGGCGAAGTTTCCCTTGGTGGGTTCGAACGGGACCCAGCCATAGCCCGGGAAGTAGACCTCGGGCCAGGTGTGGGCGTCGGCGTCGGTGACGTGGTAGAGGCCGGTCGAGTCCTGGGTCCCGGTGGCGAATCCGACGGCCAGCCTGGTCGGGATGCCGACGACGCGGGCCATCACGGCATAGGAACCGGCGAATTGCTGGCAATACCCCGTGCGGGTGTCGAGGAGGAACGTCGCCAGCGTCGAGGTGCTGTAGCCGTCGGTCGGAGGGTCGGTGCTGTAGGTGAACGACGGGCCCAGCAGGTAGTCCTGCAGGGCGAGCGCCTTGGCGTACTCCGTCTTCTTACCGGCGGTGATCTCCCTCGCCAGCGAGATGACCGAGCGGGGGATATTGGAGGGGAGTTGGAGGTCGCGGCGGAGCGTCCGGCGAGGCGGGAGCGGCCCGGCGGCGGCGAGCTTCGCCGCGGACAGGGTGGCGAGCCGTTCATACGACGTCACCCGGTAGACGAGGTTGTTGGAGGTGGCGTGACCGGTGAGCAGGCTCCCGGAGCTCGGGTCGAAGGTGACGGCCCCGGCTCCGGTCACGGCCTCGGGATCGAAGGCCGCGGGAAGCCAGATCGAATCCAGGTCCTGGACCCGGAACTCCTCGATCACCTTGCGCGTCGAGCCGGGGGGCGAGGCGACACCGGGAAGCGAACCGTGGGTCGACTCGTACGAGTTCGTCGAGGTCCACAGGCTGCCGTTGAAGGTGTCGAGGGAGGTGAGGCGCCAGTAGCTCGGGACCGAGCTGCGCACCGTGAAGACCGGGACGTTGCTCTCCTTCACGATGCGGGTCCGCAGATCGACGATCGGACTCTCCACGACCCGGGTCTTGCCGGCGTCGGTCGAGTCGCGCCAGCCGAGCACACCCTGGCCGTTGCGGGCGGCGAGCGCGGGCGTGACCGCGAGGCCGACGGCGAGCGACGCCACCCCCATGGCGGCCCCCGCCGTCAGGGTTCTGTGCAGCGATCGGGGCCGCCGGCCGGCGAAGGGAACCTCCCCGCCGCCTCCGAAGGTCACCTGGTGCACGAGGAGGAAGACGAGCGCAGCCGCCAGCCACCCCGCCAGGTCGGCGTCGCGGTGCGCCGGGCCACCGAGCACGCAGCAGAGCAGGAACAGGGCCAGTCCGGGGGCGGCGCCCTGCATCGGCGAACGCAGACGGAAGGTCCCCCAGTCCCCGAGCAGCGCCACGACCCCGGCCCCCCAGGCCGCGAGCAGGTCGTAGCCGTGGCCGGTGGCCACCGGCGCGATGGCCGAGGGGAGGGACGTGCGGGCCTGGTCTATGGCGTCGACGACGCTGCGCCAGGTCCCGCCCGGGAAAGAGGCGAACGCGCCGGGGCCCAGCGCGGCGGCAACCCCGATGAGCGCCACGCCGGCCAGGCCGGCCGCCATGGCGACGAGCGGTGGAACCGGAACGCACCGCAGTCCCGTGGCCAGCGCCTGCGCAGCGAGCACGCTGGCGACCACCGGCCCGACCCATGCCCCGTCGACGAACACCCGGTCGAACCCGGCCACACTCGCCAGCAGGAACGCCGAGAGGGCCAACCCGAGCGCGGCCGAGGCCAGAAAGCGCTGCTCGGCCATTGCCCCCCGGGGCCTCATCGAGCCTCGACCCGGTCCGATCGGGGCCGGAGGCGGTCCCACGCCGCGGCCAATTTGTCCAACTCCTTGACCTGCACGAGCCGACCGGGCGCCTGGGAGGGCTCCAGCGGCAGCGCCCCGTGCCCCGAGAGTCCGTGCCCCGAGAGTCCGTGCGCCGAGAGTCCGGGCCCCGAGAGTCCGGGCCCGAAGACGATGACAATCAACGACTCGTTCGGTGCCAGGCGGCCGAGGCCCCGGAGATCGGACCGCGTGGCGGCCGGTGACGTCAACACGATCAGCGTGTCGTCTCCGCGCCGGCCTCGACCACCGCAGCCGGGGGCGAGAAGATCGACGAGCGGGATATGGATGCCGGCCGTGCCCGACCGGGCGGTGGCGAGCGCCTCGAGCACGGCAGACCAGTGCCCGCTGGTCCGGCCGAAGCCGGTGTCGTGGGAGTGGCCCGCATCGCCCGGGGTCGTGAGCAGGCGCACCTCCGTCCCGGTCCGGCGGGCCGCGTCGAGCATGCTCCCGGCGGCGGCGAGCGCGTCGTCGAGGGTCGCCGGGCTCCATATCCCTGCCCGCAGATCCACGGCCACCGTCGCTCGCGGCTCAGCCGCGGCGTCGGTCTGGCGGACCATGAGCTGGTCCATGCGAGCGGTCGACGGCCAGTGGACGTGGCGGAGATCGTCGCCCGCCCGATACGGACGGAGCGCGGCGAACTCCTCGCCTCCCGGCTCGAATGCCCCCCTCCCGCCGGCACCGAAGCGATCGATGCTCAGCCGGCGAGCGGCCCGCTCGAGGTGGATCAGGCGTGGATGGACGACGAGGGGCGAGGCGGGAGCGCCCGGCATCGAGCGGCGGAGGAGCCCGAACGGGTCGGTGACGCTGAGCCGAAGCGGGCCAACCTGGTACCGGCCCCGGGGGGTCGGGGGCAGGTGGTACCCACCCGTCAGCCTCTCGCCGGCGCGCAGGGGTGCAAGCCCGAACGCGGCGATGTGGCGGCCCCCGTCGAACGGGTCGCGCAAGGAAATGGGCGGACTGCGACGGCGGCCGCCGTTGGTCACGGTGAGCGCCACCGCGGCCGACTCGCCGGCGACGGCCTGCCCCGGGATCACCTGACGGCTGGTCGCAAGCTCGAGACGCTGGCGGGCGACCGCGACGACCCCCGCGCACAACAGCGTGAGGGAGGCGGCGGCCACCACATACAGCTCCTGGATGCCGGCGAGTGCGGCGAACACCAGGGAGAGGAGGGCCGTGGCGGCGAGCGCGACTCCGCGGCCGGTCAGCTGCAGCCGGCCGCGGGCAACGTCCCGGTCCGCCTCGGGCGCGCTCACGGGACCGGCACGGACCGCACGATCTCGGCGACGATCTCCTCCGCCCGCGCCTCACCCCGGCCCGCCTCGGGCGAGAGCACCAGACGGTGGGCGAGGACCGGGCCAAAGAGGGCCTTGATGTCGTCGGGGATGACGAAGTCGCGGCCGCGGGAGGCGGCCAGGGCCCGGGCCGCCCGCAAGAGGCCGAGCGCCGCCCTGGGCGACATGCCGAGATCGAGGGCCGGATGGCGGCGGGTCTCCGCCGCCACGTCGATGATGTACTCCTTCAAGGGGGCGGCGACGTGAACCCGGGCGGCCAGCTGGATCAGCGTCGCGATCGCCTCCGAGCCCGCCACCACGGGCAGTTCGTCCACGCTGCCGAGGCCGGGTTCGGCGTCGAGCATGGCCAGCTCAGCCTGCCGGTCCGGGTAGCCGAGGCGGATACGCAGCAGGAACCGGTCGAGCTGGCTCTCGGGCAAGGGGTAGGTGCCCTCGTGCTCGACCGGGTTCTGGGTGGCGATCACGAGGAACGGCGCGGGGAGCGGATAGGTCGACCCGTCGGCGGTGACCTGTCGCTCCTCCATCGCCTCGAGCAGCGCGGACTGGGTCTTCGGGGAGGCCCGGTTGATCTCGTCACCGAGCAGCACGTTGGAGAAGACCGGACCCGGGCGGAAGGTGAAGGTGCGGCTTGTCTGGTCGTAGAGGTTGACCCCGGTGACGTCCGATGGGAGCAGGTCGGGCGTGAACTGGATGCGTTGCCAGGAGAGGTCGAAGCTGTGCGCCAGGGCCTTCGCCAACGTGGTCTTGCCGACTCCGGGCACGTCCTCGACGAGCAGATGGCCTTCCGATGCCAGGCAGACGAGCGCCAGGCCGATGGCGTCGCGCTTGCCGAGGAGGACCCGCGACACGTTGTCGACGACCGCCTCGAACACGGCGCAGAATTCGTCCACCGTCTCTAGCGTCGTCTGTCTCGCCACCTGGACTTTCCTCCCCGGCGGCGACCCGCCGGCTTCGTAGGAACGAATGGTATAGGCGGTCTCTGACAGGCCAGGGGTTCGGGGCCGGCGGCTACCCCGTTTCGTGCGGTTACTTTTCGTGCCATGGACGTGCGCAGCCCGGCCTCGACAGAGCCCGGCATCCGCCGGGAAGACGAGCTTGTCCTGGCGATCGACATCGGCGGCACGAAGATGGCCGTCGGGCTGGTGGACTGGGCCGGCAGCCTCCGCTGGTCGTCCAGCTCGCCGACGCCGGCGACGGGGGACGCCGAGGCCCTCTGGAACCGTCTGGTGGCGCTGGTGGAGTCGGTCCCCGCGTGCTCGCCGCTGGCGGTGGGCGTCGGCTGCGGAGGCCCGATGGAAGGGGGCGACGCCGTCTCGCCGCTCAACATCCCGGGTTGGCGGGGGTTTCCGTTGCTCTCGTGCGTGGCGCGCCACACCGGATTGCCGACCTGGGTCGACAACGATGCCAAGGCTCTGGCGCTCGGCGAGGGTTGGTGCGGCATCGCCCGACAGAGCCGCGACTACCTCTCGATGGTCGTCTCGACCGGGGTGGGTGCGGGCATCGTGCTCGACGGGCGGCTCCTCGACGGCGCCCTCGGGAACGCGGGCCACATCGGCCACGTCGTCGTCGAACCGGAAGGGCACCCCTGCGTCTGCGGAGGCGTGGGGTGTCTCGAGGCAGAGGCGTCTGGTCTGTCGATCGCCCGCGACATCGGCGCCGCGCCGGAGACCGCCGGCATCGAGGTACGCCGGCGGGTCGGGACGCTCGTCGGCCGGGCCGTCGGCTCGGTCGCGAACCTGCTCGACCTGCGGCTCGCCACCGTGGCAGGTTCGGTCGCCCTCGGCTTCGGCGAACCGTTTTTCGCCGCCGCCCAGGAAGAAATCGACCGTCGCTCCCGGCTGGTCTTCTCGCGGGGATGCCGGATCGTCGCCGGCGGGCTCGGGTCTGAGGGACCGCTGGTCGGGGCCGGGGCCCTCGCCTGGAGGGGGCTCGGCCGGTCGATCGGGGTCGGATGATCGGGGTCGGGTGAGCGAAGGGCGTCCCCCGGGGTTCGTCGACCGCCGTGCGGCGCTGGCCGTCGCCGCCCGCCCCCGGCTGTGGTGGCCCGCCCTGCGCCTCGTCCTGCGGATGGCCCCGCAGGGATGGTGGCGTCGCTGGCCGCCCCTGCCGAGCCCGTCGGCGGCCTACGCCGAGTTCCGGGTGCATACCGCGCTCGGTGGGCGTGCGGATCGACCACTCGACGCCGGGGAGGTGGTCGCGTTCCTGGAGTGGTGCCGGCGCATGGCGGTCATGTCGAGGGCCCCGCGCGACCGCTGAACAGGCGGGCGCTCAACTGCCTCCGCCACGTCGGCAGCGCGCGATAACGTCCATCCTGTGCTGAGTGCACTGCTCGATGGAGCCTCGATACAGGGGGCCTCAATGCGAGGGGCCGAGAGACGGGGGGCAGGAACCGGCCGGTTCGCCCTGCCCGTCTCCGTTCATCGTGCCGCCTCCGTTCATCGGGCACCGGAAAGGAGCGCGGTCGCCGCGCTCGGGGTGGTCTGTACCGGCCCAGTGGTCGGACGAGTTCGGCGCTGAAGTCGGGCCGGCATGTCACGAGCGCTCGTCCTCAACGCCACCTACGAGCCGCTCTGTGTCGTGTCCAGTCGAAGGGCCCTCCTCCTCGTCCTCGACGGTAAAGCCGAGACCATCGCCCCGACCGACAACGTCTTCCGCTCCGCTCTCATGACCCTGCCCGAGCCGTCCGTGGTCCGCCTCAGCTATTGCGTCAGGGTCCCGTACCAGGCCCGGATCGCCCTCAACCGCCGGGCGGTGTTCGCCCGCGACGGGCACCGTTGCCAGTACTGCGGGGCCTCGGCGGAGAACATCGACCACGTGATCCCGAAGAGCAAGGGTGGCCGCCACGCCTGGGACAACGTGGTTGCCGCCTGCCGGCCCTGCAACACCCGCAAGCGGGATCGGCTGCTCGAGGACAGCGGGATGTTCCTCCGCCGCATGCCGACCGTGCCCCGCGAGCGCGCCTGGATCCTGGTCGCCAACGGGTCGGTCCGTCCC
>WQVT01000128.1 GCA_009785715.1 Acidimicrobiaceae bacterium
GAGTCTGTTGTCCGGACTATAGGAAGCCCTTCCCAATGAAAATCGGAGCTCGGATGCGCGGCAGGCCTTCAATGGCGATGATCGCACGTGACAAGCGGCGGCGAAGGTGGGGGACCCGCGGTTGTCGAGTTCGTCCGTCTGCTGGATACTGGTCAGCTCACCGAACGAGCACGTGAGGACGGCTCGTCGATCCGGTCTTATGAGAAGGAGCGGCTCGCTACCCCTTCAGGTTGAGCAGCTTCGCAGCGTTCTCTTTCATGATCAACGGCATCGCCTCGTCGCGAAAGCCGACCGTCTCCGCGTCCGCGATCCACCGATCGGTCGTGATCATCGGGTGGTCAGAGCCGAACAGAACCTTGTTGCGCAGCAGCGTGTTGGCGTACTGGATGAGCATTGCCGGGAAGTGCTTCGGCGACCAGCCGGAAAGGTCGATGTATGCCGTGGGCTTGCAGACGGCCACCGACAGCGCTTCGTCCTGCCAAGGAAACGAGGGGTGGGCCATGATGATCGGCATGTCCGGGAAGTCGACGCAGAGGTCGTCGAGCAGCATCGGATTGCCGTACTTCAAGTAGATGCCGCCGCCCGCCCGCGCACCCTGGCCAACCGCGGTCTGCCCGGTGTGGAAGAGCGCGGGCACCCCGGCCTCCTCGATCACCTCGTAGATCTCGTAGAACTTCCGCTCGTTCGGATAGAAGGCCTGGGCGGGCGGGTGGAACTTGAAGCCCCGCGCGCCGTTCGCTATCAGCCGCTTCGCCTCGGCCACGCTCCGCTTGCCGCCCCACGGGTCAACCATCACGAACGGGATGAAGACGTCGTTGTTGCGCTCTGCGGCATCGAGCAGTTCGTCGTTGCTCACTGACGTCTCCCGAAAGCCGCCGGCGGCCATCGGGTCAGCGCCCCAGATGCAGCAGGCGATCTTCCGCTCCCGATACCACGCCGCCGTCTCGTCCGGCGTCTGGCCGGCGGCACCGCTACGTCGCGACATCGTCGCCAGCGTGCTGCCCTCGCCGCCGTCGACCGCCGGCTCGGGCGTCGGCGCCTTGGCCGACCGTCCTGCGTGAACATGGACATCGATGGCGATGATGTTGTCCAGGTCGATATTCGGCTCGTACACGATGCTTCCTCTCGTCAGGCGTTCGGGTCAGCGTGAGCGGTCTTCGACATCATCGGGGGACCTACGGGTAGGAGGTGCCGATCTGGCCGAGCCGCTCGAGCTCGGCGAACTCCTCGTCGCTCACTCCGAGCAGTTCGTTGTAAACGTACTCGTTGTCCTTGCTACCTCCATCCGTGTCATCCTGATGAGTAGGGGACCCACAGGAATGAATATTTCGCCTCGCGGCGTCTTGACTACGAGACGCGCCATAATGTCCGCCCCGGGTGGCGGTGCGCCAGCTGATCCAAAGCGTTAGCTCGTGATGGTGCGGGGGAGGCCGAAGGTGGCGATCAGGCTCTTGTCCCCGAAGCGGGTGAGTGACGACAGCCGCTCGCCTTCGACGGTGACCACGATGATGCCGGCGGCTCGATGTACGCCGGCATGGGGGTCGGGACGGTAGTAGCCGAAGGCGGGGGCGCCGTTGGCCCGTGTGGGGACCACCTTGACGTCGTTGCCCCAGGCCCAGGAGAGGAAGTCGGCGATCGGGCGGGGTCCCCGGAACTCGAACGGTTCGGGCGGCATGGTCATGCGGGCGTCCTCGGTGAGCAGGGCGACGACGCCTTCGAGATCGCCTCGCTGGAGGGCGTCGACGAAACGCTGGACGGTTTGGGCTTCGTGGGGGGATCGGGGAAGGGTTACGTGCTCGGGGTCCCGGGAGGACTCCAGGCTGGCCCGGGCCCGCTGGAGTGCGCTGTTGACCGAGGCGGGCGTCGAGTCGAGCATTTCGGCGACCTCGGCGGCCGAGAAGCCCAGCACGTCGCGCAGTACCAGTGCGGCTCGCTGCTGAGTGGGAAGCCGTTGCAGCCCGGCCACGAACGACAGGGCGATGGACTCCCTCGACTCGTACCGGGCCTCCGGCCCCGGCTCGAGCTCGTCGATCAGGGCGTCGGGGTAGGGCTCGAGCCACCAAGGTTCACCGGAGTGAGCCGCTGTGGCGAACGGCGATCCGAGTCCGACCGGGCTGGAGGCCTGTGGCCGGCGCGAGGTGTCGCGCAGGTAGTTGAGGCAGCGGTTGGTGGCGATGCGGTACAGCCAGGCCCGAAGCGAGCGGCCGTCGAAACGATCGAGTCCTTGCCATGCCGACAACAGCGTCTCCTGGAGTAGGTCCTCGGCGTCTTGGAACGATCCGAGGATCCGGTAGCAGTGCACGTGAAGTTCCCGGCGGTAGGGGTCCGTGAGCTGGGCGAAGGCGCCGTTGTCGCCGGAGCGGGCCCGGGCGAGCACCGAATCGGTCATCGAGATCATCCCTTCTGGTCCTTGGACACCTTCCACAGGTAGCAACACCGTCGGGTTCCCAGATTCATCGCTCAATGTGTCGGGCCACCGGTGTTTCAACCGTCGACTGACTACACCGTCGAAGGAGGGTCACCATGGCTTTGGTCCCCACCCCCGGACACTCCGCCGAGACTCGGCTCCCCGTCCCCCCTCCCGCCAGCGACTGGCGGCCGGATCCATCCGCCACGACGGCGCCGGAGCCGCCCGTGCGGCGCTGGCGGGCCTTCGCCGTGCTGGTCGTGGCCTCCTTCATGACCATCGTCGACCTCACCGTGGTCAACGTCGCCCTACCGACCATCGGGGTGAAGCTCCACTTCCCCGAGTCCGACCTGCAGTGGGTGGTCACCGCCTACGGCCTGACCTTTGGCGGTTTCCTCCTCCTGGGCGGCCGGGCCGCCGACCTTCTGGGCCGCCGGCGTCTGCTCATGGTGGGCTTGGCCGTCTTCTCCGCCGCCTCTCTGGCCTGCGGGCTGGCCACCTCCGACACGTTCCTGGTCGTCATGCGCGGCGTCCAGGGCTTCGGGGCGGCCATCGTGCTGCCGGCCGCCCTGTCCATCGTCATGAACATGTTCCCCGAGGGTGCCGAGCGCAACAAGGCCCTCGGGATCTGGGGGGCGATGGGCGCCCTAGGGGCCACCGTCGGGGTGATCACCGGTGGGCTGCTCACCCGCTACGTCGGGTGGGAGTGCATCTTCTTCCTCAACGTGCCCATCGGCGCCGCCGCCCTGGCCCTCGCACCGAAGGTCGTCCCCGAGAGCCGGCTGCGCATCGAGCGCCGTCGCTATGACCCTCTCGGCGCCACGACCATCACTGCCGCCTTGGTCGTGCTGGTCTATGCCATCTCCGAGGCCCCCCAAGTGGGCTGGGCCGGCGGCCAGACCGTGGCCATGCTCGTCGCGGCCGGGGCGTTGCTCGCGGCCTTCGCGGTCATCGAGACCCGGGTCGAGGCACCGCTGCTGCCGCTGCGCCTGTTCCGGCTCAGTACCGTCGCCGGCTCAAACGCGGTGGGCTTCCTGCTCACCGGCAGCTTTTTCACCTTCATCTTCCTCGGCACCCTGTACATGCAGCAGGTGCTCGGCTTCTCGGCGCTCAAGACCGGGCTGGCCTGGCTGGCCGCGTCGGTCACCTCGGTGGCCTGCGCCGGCCTGTCGCAGATGCTGGTGACCAAGACCTCGGCCAAAGCCGTCATGGCCTTCGGCATGGCCCTCATCGGCGCTGGCGTGGTGTGGGCCACCCAGATCACCGTCCACGGCAACTTCTGGGGGGACCTGGCCGGACCGTTCTTTGTCGCCGGCATGGGGACCGCCTTCGCCTTCATCCCCGTCTCCATCGGAGCGCTGGCCGGGGTCACCGAGCGCGAGGCCGGAGTGGCCTCGGGCCTGCTCAACACCTCCCAGCAACTCGGCGGTGCCATCGGGGTGGCCGTCGCCTCCTCGGTGGCGGCGTCCCGCTTCCACACCCTGGTCCACCAAGGGGCCGCCTCCGCTGCTGCCCTCACCGGCGGGTTCTCCGCAGCCCTGTGGGTGTGCGGCCTGACCGGTCTCGCTGCCATCCCGGTGGTCTTCGCCCTGGTTCGACGTACCGCCATGACCCGAAGGGTCGCGGCCAGCGCAGCCGACCAGGAAGCCCCCCAAGCCGACCAGCCCGAAACCATGGTGGCCATCGCCGACTGACCACCGGGCGCCTGCACCCGGTCCAAGCGCAGGACATCACCGTCCTGAGGTGGCCGTGCCGGGCCCGGTCCCCTCACCACTTCCCTACAGCAGCGCACCATCAACCGAAAGGAACCGATCATGTCCGCTCACCAACTCGAAGGGGCCACTGCCATCGTCACCGGCGCCAGCCGAGGCTTCGGAAGGGCCATCGCCACCTCGCTGGTAGACCACGGCGCCCAGGTGGTGGGCGTCGCCCGCAGCGAGCCGGAGCTCAACCAGCTGCGACACCAGCTGGGCGAACGCTTCGAGGTCGAGGTCGCCGACGCTACCGATCACTCACTGCCCGATCAGCTGATCACCCGCTGCCGGCCGCAGCTCGTGGTGCTCAACGCCGGGGCAACCCCACCCATCGGCCCCCTCGACCAGCAGACCTGGGAGAGCTTCAGCGCGAACTGGCACAGCGACGTGCGCCAAGTCTTCAACTTCGCCAAGGCCAGCCTGACCGCGCCCCTCGCACCCGGCTCGCTGGTCATCACCGTCTCCAGTGCTGCGGCCCTGCGCGGCTCGCCGATGAGCGGCGGGTACGCCGGCGCCAAAGCCACCACCCGATTCATCAGCGCCTACGCCGGCGACGAGGCGACCAGGCGATCGCTTGGTCTGCGCTTCGTGACCGTCCTGCCACAACTCACCCCGGGCACCGCCCTCGGCGCAGCCGGGGTGGCCGCCTACGCCGAACGCGCCGGGCTGAGCATCGAAGCCTTCCAGGATCAGCTCCGACCGGTCCTGACTCCAGAACACCTAGCCAAGACCATCACCGACATAGCGACCGGGGGCAGTTATCCCGCCGACGCCTACCTGTTGACCGCCACGGACATTCGCCCCCTCGATTGAGCGGCCGCCATCCGACTCCACCGAAATCACCGCACCACCAAACCCACCAGATTCACGAGGTTCAGCGAAAATGCCCGACCTACTCGACACCGCAGTGGCCGCCCACGGCGGCCTGAACCGATGGAACCAGATCTCCTCGATCACCGTCGACGCCTCGATCACCGGGGCCTTTTGGTCCCTCAAGAACCAGACCGACGCGCTCCGCCGGATCCGCTTCGAAGTAGAAACGACCCGACAGCACCTGACGATGGACTTCGTCGACCAGGACAGACGAACGGTTTTCGATCCTTCCCGCGTCGAGCTGCAGCGCCGCGGAGGCCAGCTCATCGAAGGCCGCGACGACCCCGAGAGATCCTTCGACGGCCACCAATTCCAAACGCCGTGGGACGACCTACACCTCGCCTACTTCACTGGCGAAGCACTCTGGACCTACCTGAACACCCCCTTCGTCTACACCGACCCCGGCTTCACCACCGAAGAGATCGAACCGATCCAGGTCGACCGAGAAACCTGGCGGCGCCTTCAGATCACCTTCCCCGAGCGCATCAAGACCCACACCCGCCAGCAGATCTCCTGCTTCGGCCCCGACGGGCTGCTCCGACGCCACGACTTCGCCATCGACCTCCTCGGCGGCGTGCCCAGCCGGCTCTACGCCACCGACTACCGCGATGTCGACGGCATCATCATCCCGACTACGCGGCACGCCTGGCAGGACGACAACCACACCCCCGAACTCCTCATGATCGCAATCGACATGGCACAGATCACCATCCGCTGACGGAGCCAATCCTCCTGGGGCCAATGGCAGCACCCGATTGCGCGGCGAAGTGTCCCTAAAGGTGCGCATCATCCGGGTGCCGAGGACGCCCCTATCGCCGGTTCGGCTGCGACTGGTGGCGTGGAATTAACGAGCAGGCTGATCGAGTCGGGCGAACGTCTCAACCACGACTGGTGCCGCGAGTTCCACGGTGAGGAGCACGTCGTGAAAGCGGTGCGGTCGGCCGAGGATGGCGCGCGTCGCGAGCCGCCCGACACCTCCCAAGGCCATAAGCCCTGCGAGGATCCGCATCCGGTTTAGATCTGGCTCACGGGCAGACGCGGCGTCGAGCCACCCGAGTCCATAGCCGGCAAAGACAGGGCCCATGAAACGGATGTGCGAGTCGACCGTCGCGTCACCGCTCATGCCGGGTTCCCAGCGCGCCCCACCGAGGAGCTGGACGCCTCCGATCGCTATGCAGACCCACCCTGTCACCCGTCCCAGGGTTCTCAGCGCTGACACGCGCTCATCATTGCAGCCGGGGCAGGCCAGCCCGACACCCACCGGCAGGCAGCCGACACCGGTCGCCGGGGCGAGGACGGCGGCGGGTCAACTGGCCGGAGTCTCCCGCTCAAGGAGAATCATGACCTGCGAGGTGCTGAGGGTCCACGGACTCGCCACCGCGAAGCTGCTGACGACCCGCCAGCCCTCCGTCGCATCTCCGCTTGCCGGGTCGTACTTGATCACTTCGAGAACGGTTTGGTATTGGCTCCCGCCTGTTCCGTCCGACATGTTCCAACAAGAGGAACCTTCGACCGAGGAGCCGGCCGAGATGGGGCTGCTACAAGCCTCGCGGAGCGCGCAATGCCCAGCGGAGGATCGGAGACGGCCGTCGCGGCATGTGACCATCGTCCCGCCAGTAACGGCAGCGGGAGTCATGCGGGGCGACGTTGGGAGGCTGTTTGCCGGGCAGGACGGCGCGGCCGGTAGGTGTCGAGGAGGGCGAGGGCTCCGCCGAGGGCGGCCCGGAGGGCAGCGGGGTTCCGGCGGGCCTGGGACAGGACGAGCCCGCCCTGGAGGGA
>WQVT01000129.1 GCA_009785715.1 Acidimicrobiaceae bacterium
CCCGTAGCCCCCCTGGGAGTGCCAGGTGCCGCCCGGCATGTTGCCCCGGCACACGTGCACCGCCCCCGTCACGTCGAGGCCGTCGAAGACCGAGCTGTCCAGGGCGGCGTCGAAGGCGATCTGCTCGTCGAGGTTGTGACCCCGCTCGGCGTGGAACGCCCGGGTGGCCGGATCGCAGAGCGACCCGTAGTTCGGTGCGTCGAGCTGGACGTAGGTGCAGCCCTCCCCGGCGAGCCGGGTGGCCACGTCGTGCAGCCAGTCACGTACGTCGGACAGGTACTCCTCACACGTCGCGTAGCCCGACTCGCGGGGAGAGATCTCGTCCGACCAGTACCTGCGGTGGTAGGACGGCGCCGCCATCGTGTACTTGGTGCGGCGGGTGGTGTGGGCGGCGAGGAACGGGTACTCCCCGCCCACCGGATGCTCCGCCTTCGGCGAGATCTTCGACACGACCGTGGGGAAGCCGGGCCCGTAGCGGGTGCTGCCGCCGGCGGGCCGGTTGGCGGTCGCCGGGTAGGAGCGCTCGCCCTCCCGGGACTCGAGGCCGTTCAGGTGGCGGACGGTGTCGGCCCAGCCGGGCCGGCGGAACTCGCCGTCGGTGATCACGTCGAGGCCGACGGAGGACTGCAGCTCGATGGCGGTGAGGATCTCGCGGTCCTCGATGGCCGTCAGCTCATCAGCCGAGATCGCGCCCTCCTCCGCTTGCTTGCGGGCCTCGAGGAGGCTGTCGGGCTGCAGCAGGCTGCCGACCGTCTCTGCCCGGGCCACCGGTTGGGTACTCGTTGCCATTGGTCTGTCGATGTCCCTTCGTTCCAAGATCGGCGATGAGGAGGGGCCGCCGGTTATTCAGCGTTTCCCGCCCGCAACCAGGCTACGTAGTCGGCGACGCCGCTGCGAACGTCGTAGGCGGGCTCGTAGCCGGTGTCCTCCCGGATCCGGCTGATGTCTGAATATCCGACAATTCCCGAGCCGCCCGGGTCGTGGCCCTCGGGCAACGACACGGCGGCCTCGGGGATGAGCTCCTTGACGGCGTCGACGAACTCCCCGTTGCGGGCGGGCCGCCCAGCGGCGACGTTGTAGGTCCGGTACCGAAGCCCGTCGGCCAGTTGGAGCAGGGCGATCCCCCGGGCGCAGTCCTTGACGTAGCACATGTCTCCACCGTCGTCCGCATAGCTCGGCCCCCGCATCCCCGGCCGGAGCGGCGAAGAGAAGACGGCGGCGTGCACGACGCGGCTCGGCAGGTTCGACATCGAGTGATAGAGGGGCCCCCAGATTCCGGAGATGCGAAGATTCAACAAATCGATGCCGGTGCGGTCCGCAAAGTGGCTGGAGACTATCTCGAAGGCCTTCTTGTATGCCTCCGTGGGATTGGTGCTCTCGATCGGGAGCCAGGTGTCCTCGGTGTGGGCCTCGTCGGTGACCGCCCGGTAGACGCCCCCGGAGCTGGCGATCGAGATCCGGTCCACCTTCCAGCGCTCGGCGTGCTCGAGGATGTTGGTCAGGCCGAGCATGTTGACCCTCAGGTCCGCGGCGGCCGTCCCCCCCGACAGGGCCGGCACGGCGAGGTGGACGATGCCGGTGATCGGATACTTGTCACCGATCTCGCTCAGCCGTGCTCCGTCGGTGACGTCAAGCTGCTCGACGAAGGCACGCTTGCCGATCTCGCCCTGGATGAACGCCGGCTGGCGCGCCACCCGATATTGGGTAAGCACACATTCCTCGCCGCTATCCAAGAGTGCCTGCGCGGTGTGAAGGCCGATGAAGCCGAGACCCCCGGTTACCAATATCATGGCGCGGTCATTCCCCCCCAATAAACGAGACCAGCTGCCCCCTGTATCATCCGGACCCTACCATGCCCCTCCGGGAGCCGTAGGGGCCGCGTCGGGGCCGAAAGGGGAAGCCGGTGAGCCGTTTCGAAGCCATCACGGACAAGTCTCAGGTCGGCGAGGACCGCTACGAGGAGTTCGACGCCATCGTCGCGGTGCTCGGCCGGGTCGGGGGCCCGTTCAGCGCGATGTTCCATAGCCCCGGGCTGGCGCAGAAGGTCTGTGAGGCCGGCGCCCATATCCGCCTCCGTTCGACCCTTACGATGGGAGAACGGGAGCTGATCATTCTCGCCGTGGCACGGGAGAAAGACGGCGCCTATGAGTGGTCCTCCCACGTCGGCAACGCCCGGAACAACGGGGTCTCCGAGTCCACCATCGAGACGGTCCGTGACAACGGCGACCTGTCGGGTCTCGAGGAGCACGAGGCCGACATCGTCGAGTTCGTGCGCCAGCTCCTGCGGACCAACCGGGTGACCGACGAGCTCTACAACCGACTCGTGGAGCGCAAGGGAATCCGCTGGGTCGTCGAGCTCACCGGGACGATCGGCCAGTACCAGTACATCGCGGCCATCAACAACGTCTTCGAGCTCGAGCCCCACGGGGACGCCGCCGACCTGTTGCCCATCCCGGCGGCGAACCCGATCTAGCGCCAGCGCATGAACGCCCAGCCGCCACCGGTGCCGGCAACGCTGCGATAGCCCGGGACGTAGTCGACCACATCGGCCTGGAGGTCGACATCGGCCATGACCCCGCCCAGCGTGACCCAGTTCAAGGACTCCGAGGTCGCCGAGTAGAGCCGGTGGCGGGGCAGGGAACGCAGGGCGGCCGCGTCCTTCTTGACCAGCGCGTCGAGAAGGTCGCGGTCGAGCTCTTCGTCGACCACGAAATGGGAAAGCCCGCCGGAGCAGACGACCGCCACCCGCGCGTCGGGCTCCCAGGCGGAGATCGCGGAGGCGATGGCCCGGCCGAAGTCGTAGGCACGAGCGGGCCGGACGTTGTTCGGTGGGTAGCAGGTGTTCTGGAAGACCGGGAGGATCGGCCTCGGCTCGTTGTCGAACAGACGCTTCACCACGAAGGCGAACCCGTGCGGCAGCCCGACGGTGCGCTCGGGGGTGTCGCGAACCAGGTCGAGCTCGCCATCGAGCGCCGGGTACCGCCGTGCGATCCGTCCCCCGCGAACGTCCTTCATATAGGAAACGTGGGCAACGTCGAAGTCCTCGTCCATCAGATGCTCGACCAGATGCCGGCCGAATCCCGAGGGGACCGGGATCTCCAGGGGAACGTCGCCGTACCCGGCGAGGAGATGGCGCAGGTACTCCGGTGCGTCGGGCGGCGCCTCGCGCGGCCGGAGCGGGACCATGGAGTCCCAGTACACCGCGAACACGGGCATGTTGTCCTCGAAGAACCACTCGTCCTGGTCGTCGCTCACGATGACCGTAAAGTCGGGCTTCGCGGCGTCGAGGGCGCCGGCGAGGGTATCGAGCGCCGTCTGGCACCGGTCGAACTGCTCTTTGAAGATCGCCTCGTTGCCCACCCGCTCCTGGATCTCCCTCGGGACGTGGGTGGCGAGCGCCACGTCGAAGGGCATCTGCACGCCCTCGGGTGGGAACATCAGCTCCGGGTTCTGCCGGTCCCGCTCGGCATAGGACGCCCACAGTTCTCCCGGAATGGAGAGCACCGGCGTATGGGAGGTACCGATACCGAGAACGATGCGAGCCATAACCCCTCCCTATCCCCGTTATCGGGCAAACGGAGAGTCTAGTCGCGGAGCGGTCCCAGGGCCGCCGTCGCGAGGTCCCGCAGGGACGCCTGCGGGCGTGCGCCGAAGTGCCCGATGACCTCGCCGGCGGCCACCGCGCCGAGCCGGGCGCAGCGCTCGAGGTCCTCGCCGTGGGTGAAGCCGTAGAGGAATCCCGCGGCGTAGAGATCGCCGGCCCCGGTGGTGTCGACGACCTTCTCGACCGGGACGGCCGGGACCGCGATCGTCTCGGAACCGGCGACCACGACCGATCCCTGCGCACCCCGGGTGAGCGCCGCCACGAGGTCCAGGTCGGCCGCCGCCGCGGCGGCCTTGTCGAAGCTGTCGACGCCGAAGAGCAGGAGGATCTCGCTCTCGTTGGCGAACAGGAGGTCGATCTCCTTCTCCACCAACTCGAGGAACGACTCCTTGTGGCGCTCGACGGCGAAGGAGTCCGACAGGCTGAGGGCCACCTTCCCGCCGGCCGCGCGGGCGTCGCGCGCCGCCTCGGTCAGGGCCGCCTTCGCGTCGGGGAGATCCCACAGGTAGCCCTCGAGGTAGGTCACCTTGCCGCGGGCCACCAGCGCCCGGTCCACGTCGGCGGGGCCGAGGTTGCTGGCGGCGCCGAGGAACGTGCTCATCGTGCGCTCGGCGTCGGGGTGGACGAACACGACGCAGCGCCCCGAGCCGGGGCCCTCCGAGGCCGGCCGCGGCTCGAAGATCACGCCGGCGGCCCGCAGGTCGTCGGTGAAGAGCCGCCCGACGGGGTCGTCGGCGACGTTCGCGATCAGGGCGGCCGTACCGCCGAGGTTCGCGACCCCGACGACGGTGTTGGCGGCCGATCCGCCGGAGGTGGCCGTGACGTTCCCCGTCACGAACTCGCGCTGCAGGCGGTCGGCGGTGGGCTCGTCGATCAGGTTCATCGAACCCTTGGCGACGCCGGCCGCCTCGACCTCTGCGTCCTCGCGGGTCACGACGAAGTCGACCAGGGCGTTGCCGACCGCGACGACGTCGATCGGTGTCTCTGCGCCCGGCTGGTCTGGTGTTGTGCTCACGATCCCTCGCTTGGGTAGGTGTTCTGTACGTCCGGGTCGGATGTCCGGGACCCGGGCTCGGTCGTCGATGGCCCTTTGCCCGACTCCTCGAACGCGACCCCGAGGACGTCGGCACGAACCCGGTCCGCGGCACGCGTCATGGAGTCGAGCTTCGCCCGGGCCACGGACGGCGGGAGATGCCGCAGCCCGCAGTCGGGGTTGACCATCAACCGGTCGGGCGGCAGCACGGCCAGGGCCTGGTAGATGCGGCGGGCGACCACGTCCTCGGACTCCACCGTGTTGGTCTTCACGTCGATCACCCCGACCCCGACCTGCAGCTTCGAGGGGAAGCGCCGGAAGAGGGCCAGGTCGTCATAGCCCTTGCGGGCGAACTCGAGGACCAGCTGGTCGACCTGCGAGTCGAGCACGGCCGGGAAGAGGAAGTCGTAGTGGCCTTCCCAGACGGGCCGGGCATAGCGGTTGCCGTAGCAGATATGGGCGGCCCAGTGGACGTCCACGCCCTCGGTGACGAGGTTGATCGCCTGCACCGCAAGGGACGCCACCTCCGGGTAGCCGGCCAGGAACGGCTCGTCGATCTGGAGAAAGTGGGCGCCGGCGGCGGCCAGCCCGGCGGCCACGCCGTGCAGGTAGCGGCCGAGGGCGAGCACCAGCGCGCCCTGGTCCTCGTAGGCCTGGTCCGTCAGGCGCCGGGACAGCGAGAACGGACCGGGGATCGAGATCGTCACCGGGCGATCGGTGAGCCGGCTCACGAACGCGAAGTCGTCCACGAGCTTCGTGCACCCCGCCTCGTCGCCCTCCGGCAGCGGGGCGACGAGGACCGCCTCCAGGTAGTCCTGGTAGTAGGTCTTCGGCCGGGACACGATCTCGACGCCCGGGATCTGCTCGAGCAGGTAGTCCACCTCGTTGTCCCTGCGCAGCTCGCCGTCGGAGACGATGTCGAGGCCCACGAGCTCCTGGTCCTTGACCGCCGCCTTGATCATCTCGTCGTGGATGCCCTCGAGGTAGCCGGGACTGATCCGGCCCCGGTGGCGGTCGGTCTTCAGGCCACCCAGCCAGTTCGGCACGCAGTAGGAGCCGACGACGCGGGTGGCGAGCGGGCGGAGGGTGCCCGTCGGATCCTCGGCCGCTTCGGGGGCCGCCGGCGGGGCGCTAGTCACGGGCCCGGGCGGTCATGGTCATGATCGGCGAGCGTGAGCCGTGGCCGAAGGGGCGGAAGCTGACCTGGTAGCCGCGCCGGTTGGCGATGGCGGCGAGCACGGCGCCGTTCACCCAGTTCACGACCGATCCGTCGTACTTGCCCGGGCCGCGGAACCCGTTGCGGTACTCGGCGATGTCGGTGGCGAAGAGGTCGTGACAGGTGAGCAGGCCAAGAGGGTGGAGGAGGGGGAGGGTCTCGAGGAAGCTGCGGGCGGCGCCGTTGCTCACGTGCATGCGCACGTCGCCGTATCCGTCGAGCACGGGCCCGAGCAACTCGCCGGTCACCCCCTCGCAGATCTCGTACAGGTCGAGGGCGCCGAGGCGTACGTAGCGTTCCTCGAGGCGCAGCGCCGCCCACACCTGCTGGCAGAAGGCGACGGCGGCCCCGGCATCGGGGAACTGCGTCGGGTTGGACTCGGTCATCAGCTCGGCCCCGAGGCGGAGGTAGAGGTTGACGAGCCGGGCGACCTCCCCGGGCGCCGCACCGATCCCGCCGGCGATCCGCTCCACGGCGTCGTTCGGCAGGTACGCCCGCGCCTCGACCCGGTAGAGGGTGTCATCGAGGGAGACGATCTCCTCGGTGGGGAGGTTGTCATAGACGTTCGAGATGTAGATGAGGAACACCCGCGACTCCAGGAACCGCAGGGTATCCCGGGGTCGGGATGCGTCGAGCACGAGCGTGCTGGTGCGCTCCCGGTGACCGGCGACGTTCTCGCGGGCGCGGTCGAGCACGTGGGCCGAGTAGTCGGCCATCAGGTAGTGGAGGCGCTCGTAGTACCGGCTGCCCCGCGCCTCGTCCGCCTCCACGAAGGCGTCGAGCCAGACCCGCGCCTGGTCCCCGTTGCCGACGCCGATCTCGAGCACCGTCAACTGCTCCGGGAGGGCCTGCCGCTCGGCGAGCCCGTCCCAGATCCGGAACACCTCGTCGATCAGCGCCCGCGTGGCGTCGAGCTGGGTGCCCCCGCTCCGGCCCCCCGGCAGCGCCGCCTCATA
>WQVT01000130.1 GCA_009785715.1 Acidimicrobiaceae bacterium
ACGGGACCGTCGCCGGCGGGGGTTCGGTGGTGAACGAGGGCACGGTCGTGCGACTCGTCCTCGACTTCGGCCACGGCAAGCGGAAGGACGGGGACGGCTGGCAGGCGGGCGGAGACGGCTCCCAGATGAGCAGCGCCCCGCGCGTCATGAGCAACGTGGTGATCGCCTCCGGCTTCGCAGAGCGGACCGATCCGGCCGCGCTGGTCGTCGGCCCGACCGGGCTCGGGCTCGGGCGCAACGGCACCCTCTACGTGGCCGACACGGTCAACAGCGCCATCCGGGCCATCCCCGACGCAGCCTTCCGGATGACGAGCGCCGGCACCGGTGAGCTGGTCAGCTCCGGTGGCTCCCTGAACGGCCCCCTCGGCCTCACCGTGGCCCGGAACGGCGACATCATCTCCGTGAACGGCGGCAACGGCCTTGCCGTCGAGACCACGCCCGGCGGCAACCAGGTGGCCACGAAGGTCCTCGACAGCTCGGGCAGCCCGCCTGGCAGCGGGGCGCTGTTCGGTTTGGCGACCACGCCCTCCGGCGGCGGCCTCTACTTCGTCGACGACGCCACCAACCAACTCGACCTGGCGGCCCCGATGCCGACGCCCGGTCAGCCGGGAGACCTGGGCGACGGTGACTCCGACGGCAACCAGTAGCAGCGAGCGGTAAGAGGCGGCGGATCCCGACTCCCGGTCGCCGGCCGGCGGCGACCGGTGGCGGCGACAGGTAGCCTCGCCCCAACGAGCAGGGCTCCGGACGAATCCACGTTCCGGCGCCGGCGTCGGAGAGGGGGAGCGATGGCCACCACGGGGTTGGACCAGGCTGCGGAGAGCGCCGGCGGATCGGCCGGGCCGTCGGGCGACGAGCTGCTGCGCCTGTACGAGCGGATGCTCCTGATCCGCAGAACCGAGGAGCGCCTGCGCGACGACGGCGCCGCCGGGAAGCTCCCGGGCGCCGTGCACCTCTACATCGGCGAGGAGGCGGTTGCGGTCGGCGTGTGCGCCCACCTCGGCGACCGGGACTACGCCACCTCGACCCACCGCGGCCACGGCCACTTCCTGGCCAAGGGCGGCGACCCCAAAGCGATGATGGCCGAGATATGGGGCAAGGCCGAGGGGATCTGCCGCGGCATGGGCGGCTCGATGCACGTCGCCGACATCTCGAAGGGGATCCTGGGCGCCAACGGCATCGTCGGCGCCGGCCTGGCGATCGCCACGGGCGCCGCGTTCGGGGCCAAGTTGGACGGCGACGGGAAGGTCTCCGTGTGCTTCTTCGGCGACGGGGCGTCGAACCAGGGGGTCCTGATGGAGAACCTCAACGTCTCGACGATCTGGAACCTGCCGGTCATCTTCGTCTGCGAGAACAACACGTTCTCCGAGTTCACCCCGTCCAGGGAGATCACCGCCGGACGCATCTCGGATCGGGCAAGGGCCTTCGAGATGCCGACGGCCGAGGTCGACGGCAACGACGTGACCGAGGTCTGGCGGGCCGCCGGCGAGGCCGTCGAACGGGCCAGAAACGGTGGGGGGCCGTCGTTCATCGAGGCGCACACCTATCGCATCCAGGGCCACTTCGAGGCCGAGGCGTTCGTCCTCAGCTCCGGGGGCTACCGCGAGCAGGAAGAGATCGACGAGTGGCGGGCCAAGGACCCGATCGACCGGGCAAAGGGTCGGTTGCTCGAAACGGGCGCCGCCACCGCCACCGACCTCGAGTCGCTCGACGCCAAGGTTCTCCGGGAGGTCGACGAGGCCGCCGCCTACGCCGAGGCGGGCACGCCGGCAGATCCGGAGCTTGCCGAGTCACTGATGTTCGCGACGGGGGAGGACTGAGAACACCATGGCACGTCGACGCTTCATTCAGGCCATCAACGACGGCCTGATCGAGGAGATGGAACGGAATCCCAGGGTCGTCGCGTACGGCGAGGACGTCGAGCTGTCGATCATGGGCGACATGCGCGGCCTGCACGAGCGGTTCGGCCACGACCGGATCCGGAACACGCCGATCTGCGAGGCGACGCTCACCGGCATGGCGGTCGGCCTCGCCTCGGCCGGCTACCACGTGGTCGTCCACATGATGTTCTCGAACTTCCTCTACACGGGCATGGACGCGATCGCCAATCAGATGGCAAAGTTACGATTGATGACCGGAGGCCAGATGGAGCTTCCGATCACCGTGCTGGCAGGGTACGGAGCCGGGAGTGCGAACGCCGCCCAGCACTCTGATACCCCATATGCGGCCCTGATGAACCTGGGTGGATTGAACGTATTGACGCCTTCCACGCCCGCCGATGCCAAGGGGCTCCTGAAGACCGCCATTCGGGGTCGGAACCCGAGCTTCTTCCTGGAGCCCTCCGGCCGGGGAGGCGACCTCGGTGAGGTTCCCGACGGCGAGTACCTGGTGCCCTTCGGGGTCGCGGCCGTGCCGCGGGAAGGGAGCGACGCGACCGTGGTGGCGATCGGCCGGATGGTCCGCCCCGCGCTCGCCGCCGCGGACTCCCTGGCCGAACAGGGGATCGAGGTCGAGGTGATCGACCCCCGCACGCTGGTCCCCTTCGACGAAGCCACCGTGCTGGCTTCGGTCGAGCGGACCGGCCACCTGATCGTCGTGGACGAGGCGAGGGAGCGCTGCGGGGCGGCGGCCGAGATCGCCGCCCTGGTCGCCGCGAAGGGGTTCGACTCGCTACGGGGCCCGATCCGGCGGGTGACGACGCCGAACGTCGCCATCCCGTACGCGCCCAATGCCGAGGCGCACGTGCTGCCGGGCGAGGAGCGGATCGCCGCCGCGGTGGCGGAGGCGGTCGGGCGCGCCGGCAAGGTCCCCGCATAGGCATGGCCCGGCTGAAGGTGAAGTTGCCGAAAATCGGCATGACCATGGAGGAGGCAACGGTCGTTCGCTTCTGCAGGCAGCCGGGCGAGGCCTTCCACCGCGGGGACCCGATCTACGAGATCGAAACCGAGAAGATCAGCCAGGAGGTGGAGGCGACCGCCGAAGGGGTCATGGTCGAGCACTCCGTCGCCGAGGGGGACAACGTTGCCGTCGGCGAGTACGTCTGCGTCGTGGACACCTCCGACTGAGTGGGCGGGATGGCCGGCCTGAGCCTCCCCGAGCTGTTCCATGTCGGATGGGTGGTGCGCGACCGCGATGCCGCCGAAGCGCGCATGGTCCGTGATCTCGGTGCCGGGCCCTTTCGGCCTGCGGGTCCCGCGGCCGAATTCAATGCCCTGGTGCACGGCGTCCCGACCCCTTTCTCACTGAAGATCAGCTTCGGCGTCCTCGGCAACGTCATCGTGGAACTGCTCGAGCCGCTCGACGACCGCTCGCCGCACGCCGAGTTCCTCGCCGAGCGAGGCGAGGGGCTCCACCATTTCGCCTACCTCGTCACCGACTTCGACCGTCAGATCGCCGCCGCCCGCGCCGCCGACCCGCCGATGGAGTTCCTGATCGACGGCTCCGGTCCGGGGAACCCCATTCGCTGGGCCTATCTCGAGCCCGACGCCGCGCCCGGGACGGTCATCGAGTTGATCGAGCGCTCCGAGGCGGCGGAGGCCGCCTTCGGCCCGGTTCTGGCCCTGCTCGGTCGCTGACGCCACCCGTCGTCACTGTCCGTGAGGGCCGGGTCATCCGGTTGCCGGACCGCCTGTCCCGCAGTACGTTTGCGGCGTTGTTGGTCGGGTAGCTGTTCGGGGCGGGCGTAACAGGTGGTGGGACTTTGGCCCTACGGGCGTTGAGCTTGACGTTTCTCACATACAACGAATTCGGGCCCCACTACTCGGATGCTTGCCGGGTATTCGGGCTGGAACCGACACAATCGGGCTACGGGCTGCTCCTCTGCCTCGACGACGACGGTCGGCGGGTGACCCGGGCGACGGAGGACGTCGCCTACGCGCAGTTGATCGCCTCCCGGGTTGGCACGGCCACCCTCGAGCGCCTCGAGGTGCCGGCGACCACGTTCCCGGTGGTCCGGGACGGCTGGCCGGACGACTGGACCGAACGGGACGAGGCGTGGGTCACCGAAGCGGATGCGCCGGAGCCGGCCACCGGGTGGGGCTCCGAAGTCGGTGGTTATGGTCTGGATGTGGATGGCTCTGAGCTGACCGCCCGGGTGCGGGCGATCTGCGGGTCGTGGCCGGAGGTCACCGAGCGGGAGAGCCATGGCGCCCCCGCCTTCTTCGTCAAGAAGCAGTTCGTGATGCTCTGGCCCGACGGTCACCACGACGACCGTTTCCCCCACCTCTGGTGCGCGGCCCCACCCGGCGCTCAGGACGAGATGATCGAGATGCAGCCCGATCGGTTCTTCCGGCCCCCCTACGTGGGTTCCCGGGGATGGCTGGGGGTGCGCCTCGACGGGGCGGTGGACTGGGGCGAGGTGCGTGCCGTCTGCGCCGAGGCCTACCGCAGCGTCGCCCCGAAGCGCCTCGCCGCCCTGCTCTTCGAGGACCCGAGGCATTTCGAGGATCCCTCGGACCACTGACCGGGCGGCGCGGGCTCAGACCGAGATGAACCCGCCGGACTGGCGCTGCCACAACTCCCGGTAGAGCCCGGGGCTGCGCCCTTCGTCCAGCAGATCCCGGTGGGTGCCGACCTCGACGATCCGCCCGTCGTCGACGACGACGATGCGGTCCAACTGGGCGATGGTGGAGAGGCGGTGGGCCACGACAAGGGCCGTTGCCCGCGCCATCAGCCGCCAGAGGGCGTCCTGGACGTAGCGCTCGGACTCGGAGTCGAGCGCGCTCGTCGCCTCGTCGAGGATCAGCACCGGGGCCGCCTTCAACATGGCCTGGGCGATCGCCACGCGCTGGCGCTGGCCGCCGGACAGCTTGAGGCCCCGCTCCCCGACGACGGTGTGGTACCCGGCCGGCAGGTGCCGGACGAACTCCTCCACGTGCGCGTCGCGTGCGACAGCATCGACCAGGGCGAGGTCGACCTCGCCCCCTTTGCCATACCAAATGTTGTCGGCGATGCTCCGGTGCAGCATCTGAGGATCCTGCGGCACGTACGAGATGGCCCGGCGCAGGCTGGCCTGGGTGACCCCGGCGATGTCCTGCCCGTCGATCGTGATCCGCCCGCCGTCGAGGTCCATGAAGCGCAGCACGAGTCGCGTCACCGTCGACTTGCCGCCGCCCGACGGCCCGACCACGCCGACGTGCTCGCCGGCGTTCACGGCCAGGTCGAAGTCGGAGAGGAGCGGGCGGGTCGGGTAGTAGGAGAAGCGCACGTGCTCGAAGCGCAGTGACGCCTCCCGGACCGCCAGCTCGCCGGCCGCCGGATCGTCGACGACCTCGGGCGGGGTCGAGACGAGGCCGACCAGCTTGGCCGCCCGGCCGAGACCCCGGGTGAGGTTGCGGATCTGCTCGAAGCTCTCGACCATCTGCGTCGACACCTGGGAGGCGTAGAAGAGCACCAGATAGATGACGCCGGCCCGGATGTCGCCCTGCACCGCCAGCAGGACGCCCACGAGCAGGGCACCCCAGGTCATGAGCGAGATCGTCCCGCCCATCCACACCCGGGTGATCGTGAACGCCCGGCGGGCCCGGAGGTCCGCCCGCACGGAGGCGGCGAGGAGACCCTCGATCCGGGCGGACTCGGCGGGCTCGGTGGCGGCGGAGAGGATGGTGCTGACGTTGCGGATCGCGTCGGCGGCGTCGCCCTCCGCCCGCGAGTGGGCCTCGGAAAACTGTCGCGAGGCGGCGGTCACCGGACCGGAGCGCTTGACGATGATCACCACGAACACGGCGCTGAGCGCCAGCAGGACCAGCGCCACCGGCCAGGCCACGACGGCGGTCACCACGGTCGCGGAGATCACCACCACCACGATCCGCAGCACGCCCCACTGCAGGATGTCGAGACCGTCCACGAGCGCCCAGGAAAAGGAGCTGAGCGAGGACGCCACCTCGCCGGCGGCATGGTCGACGTGCCAGCGGTAGCCGAGGTCGAGCAGGCGCTCGAAGCTGCGGTGGATGCCGTTGGCGAAGGTCTTGAGCGACCCCTCCCACTCGTACCAGCCGGAGAAACGCCAGGCGACCTGGCCGGCCACCACCAGGGCCGCGTAGGCGATGATCAGGTCGCCGAAGCGCGGCCACATCCGGGTGTGGGGGCCGATCGTGGCGATGCGGTCGAGGACGGCGGCGAAGACGAGGGGCGTGGCGACGTCGTTGATGAGCACGCCGAGCACGAGACAGACGGCGCCGACCAGCAGCAGGCGCGAGTAGGGACGTGCCAGGTCGACGCAGTAGCGCAGCGTGTCACGGGTGGTGGCGGCGCCGGCGGTGAAGTCGTCCATTGCGGTCCTGTCGGTTCGGGTCTTCGGGCGCGCCAAACGCGCCGTGGCGGAGGCGGGGGTGCCGGCGATGCGAGCCTCCCGCAGTTCCCGCCGGCGGTCAACTGAGTTTGCTGGGAAACCGCGGTCGCCTGGGCGGTGTCATAGGGTGGGACTATGGCAGGGTGGCGGGTGGCGGGTGGCGGGTCGGCCGGCGGGCGGCGGGGGGCGGGTCGGCCGGCGGGGGGGCGGGGCGGCCGGCGGCTCTGCCGGCGTGTGAGCGAATCCTGTCCATGTGAGCGATTCCGTGCAATGTGAGCAGGTATTGACGCCATTTGACCCCTCACGGCCCACATGGACGCGTTTAGCTCACATGGACGAGAATCGCGCACGCCCGCAAAGGGGACATTCCGCCCGCCCCCGCCCGCCTCCGCCCTCGCCCCCGCCTGCCGCCGCCCGCCCCCGCCAGCCCCCGCCCGCCTTCCGCCGCCCCCCGCCAGCCGTTCCCCTCAGCCGGAAAGGCCGGCGAGGAAGGCCTTCGCCACCA
>WQVT01000131.1 GCA_009785715.1 Acidimicrobiaceae bacterium
ATCGCCAGGCTGGCCGCCGAGGCTCGCCCTCTGATTCAGGTTAAGGGTCGCTGGGTCCACGTGGATCGCGCCGACCTCGCCGCTGCGGCGGCCGCCCTGGCCGAGCGCTCCTCGATCACCCAGCTGTCGGGAGCGGCGCTGATCCGCCACGCCGTCGGCCTCGAAGGCTCGGCGCTCGGCGGGCCGGTGCGTGTCGACGGCAGTGGCTGGGCGGTCGACCTGCTGAAGGGGGCGACGACCAACCCGCCGGCACCGCTGCCGACCCCGGAGGGCTTCCGGGGCCAGCTCCGCCAGTACCAGGCCGAGGCGGCCGGCTGGCTGGCCTTCCTCGACCGGGCCGGGCTGGGCGGATGCCTCGCCATGGACATGGGGCTCGGCAAGACCCCGACCGTGCTCGCCCACCTTCTCGCTGCCAAGAAACGGGCGGCCGAGGACGAGGAGGTGGCCGCCGACGAGGGCCCGGCCCTCGTGATCTGCCCGCCGGCGGTCCTCAGCAACTGGGCCTCGGAGGCGGCCAGGTTCACCCCCGGCCTGCGCACGCGGGTCCACCACGGGCCGCGTCGGGCGGAGGCCAAGCAGCTGCCGATCCTGGCGTCGGTGGCCGACGTCGTGCTCACCACCTACGCCACCGCCGTCCGCGACATCGAGCCGTTGTCGAAGATCGCCTGGCGGCGGGTCATCGTCGACGAGGCGCAGGCCATCAAGAACTACCAGAGCGAGACCGCCCAGACCCTGCGCCGGCTCCCTCAGCGTTCCCGCATCGCCATGACCGGCACCCCGGTGGAAAACGGCCTCGGCGACCTGTGGGCGATCCTCGATTTCACAAATCCGGGTCTGGTCGGTGGGCGCACCGCGTTCATTGAGCACCTTTCTGCTTCTTCTGGTGGGGCAAATGGGGCGGGCGGGGCGAGCACCGCCGCGCTCGTCTCCGGTCGTCCCGGCGAGGACGCCGCCCGGTTGGCGGCGGGCGCCGCACCGGCCACCAGTGCTTCGAGACCAACGGCGCCGGCGGTCACGGTCGGAGCGGGTCGTGCCGAGGAGAATGCCCTGCGAGCGCTCAACGGCCTGCTGGTCTTCCGGCGGACCAAGCTCGAGCCCGAGATCGCGGCCGAACTGCCCGACAAGGTGGACAAGCTGGACAACTGCGCCATGACCGCCGAGCAGATCGGGCTCTACCAGGCCGTGGTCGACCGCCTCGTCTCCGATGGTCTGGATGAAGACGTCAACGCCCGCAAGGGGCAGATCCTGGCCGCCATCACGGCCCTCAAGCAGATCTGCGACCACCCTGCCGCCTACCTGGGCGAGGACGACGACGTCGGGCTCGCCGGGCGGTCAGGCAAGCTGGCGCGGCTCGAGGAGATCGTCGCCGAGGTGTTCGCGGCGGGGGAGAAGGTGCTGATCTTCACCCACTTCGCCCGCTGGGGCGAGCGCCTCGCCGCCTACCTGGCCGGGCTCACCGAGGAGCCGGTGCGCTGCTACCACGGCGGTCTGTCCCGGATGGCCCGCGACGAGATGGTGGCGGACTTCCAGAACCGCCCCGGCGCCGGCGCGCTCGTGCTGTCCATCAAGGCCGGTGGCTCCGGTCTCAACCTGACGGCCGCCAACCACGTCGTGCTCTACGACCGGTGGTGGAATCCCGCCGTCGAGGACCAGGCCCGCGACCGGGCGTGGCGGATCGGCCAGACCCAGAGCGTGGTGTCCCACCGGCTGGTCTGCCCCGGGACCGTCGACGAACGGGTCGAGGAGATCGTCGCCGGAAAGCGGCGGGTGGCCGGGCTCGTCCTGCCGGCCCGCAGTTCGCTCGGCGACCTCGACGCAGGCCAGATCCGGGTCGCCCTCGGGCTGAAGACCGACGAGCTCATCGAGGACGAGCCGTCCAGTGATGACACGGTGGTGGCAGCATGACCAAGAGACGCCGCTCCGGCGCATCGAAGAAGCAGGTCGAGGCCCGTTTCTGGGGTCAACCTGCCGGAGCCGAGGCCTCGGAGCCGGGCGCCCGCCCGCCGGCCGGCATCCGCCCCACCCCCGACCCCGGGGCGCTCGTGCGTTCGCTCGGCCCGCCCCCCCTCGCCGTCGACCCCGCGATATCCGAGCGTGACCTCACCGCCGTCTACGAAGAGGCGGTGCGTTTCTCGACCGCTCTCGCCGCCGCCAACGGCCTGCTCGCATCGGAGGACCCGGACGCGGCCGATTCGTGAGAGCTACTTGTAGCGGTAGGTGATCCGACCCCGGGTCAGGTCGTAGGGGCTGATCTCGACTTGGACCTTGTCGCCCGGCAGGACGCGGATGCGGTTCATGCGCATCTTGCCTGAGTTGTGGGCCAGGACCTCGTGGCCGTTGGCCAGCTCCACCTTGAACATGGCGTTCTTCAATGCCTCGCTCACCGTGCCTTCCAGCACGATGGCATCTTCCTTCCCTTTCGGCAGGGTGCTCTCCTCTCAACCCAGGTACGACCTGCTGGTGCAGTGCTCCCATTTTGGCCCAACTTCGGAACGAAGCGCTACGGGCTAAGATCCTTAGCCGAACGAACTACCCCCGGGAGCTCTCTTTGTCCACCTCTTCACCCCTGTCCACCAACGGTTCAGGGGTCAACGGATCCGCTTCGGGGAGCTACGGGGTAGGGCTCAACGACAGCTACAAGTGGGTCGCGCTGTCGAACACCACGATCGGCGTCGTCCTGGCCACCATCGACGGGACGATCATGCTGATCGCGATGCCCGCCATCTTCCGCGGCATCCACCTCAATCCGCTCCAGGCCGGGAACAGCTTCTACCTGCTGTGGATGATCCTCGGGTTCCTGGTGGTGAGCAGCGTGCTTGTCGTCAGCCTCGGGCGTCTGGGCGACATCTTCGGCCGGGTGAAGATGTACAACATGGGCTTCGTCATCTACACGGTGGCGTCGCTGGTGCTCACGATCGATCCGATGAGCGGCCGAGGAGGGGCGCTGTTTCTGATCGTCGGGCGGATCATCCAGGGGATCGGAGCGGCGTTCCTGATCGCAAACTCCGGGGCGATTCTGACCGATGCCTTTCCGCCCAACCAGCGCGGATTGGCCCTCGGGATCAACAACATCGCCGGAATCTGCGGCTCCTTCCTCGGCCTGGTCCTCGGCGGGGTGCTCGCCCCGGTGGACTGGCGGCTGGTGTTCCTGATCTCCGTGCCCTTCGGCCTGTTCGGCACGGTGTGGGCGTATCTCAAGCTGCGGGACAACGGCATGCGGCAAAACGCCAAGGTCGACTACTGGGGCAACATCACGTTTGCCCTCGGGTTGATCCTGGTGATGATCGGGATTACCTACGGCATCGAGCCGGCGGGTGGTCACACCATGGGCTGGACCAGCACCAAGGTCCTGGCCGAACTGGGTGCCGGCGTGGCCTTCCTCATCGCCTTTGCGATCATCGAGAGCAAGGTCGAGGCGCCGATGTTCCGCCTCCCCCTGTTCAAGATCAAGGCGTTCACGTTCGGGACGCTTTCGACGTTCCTCTCCGCCGTCGGCCGGGGCGGCCTGCAGTTCATGCTCATCATCTGGCTCCAGGGCATCTGGCTGCCCCTCCACGGCTTCAACTTCTCGCAGACGCCGCTGTGGGCGGGCATCTACATGCTCCCCCTCACCGGCGGCTTCCTCCTGGCCGGCCCGGTGTCGGGGGTCCTCTCCGACCGCTACGGGCCACGGTGGTTCGCCACCGGGGGCATGCTGCTGGCGGGCCTGAGCTTCGTGCTGATGCTGCTCCAGCCCGTCGACTTCAACTATCTCGAGTTCGCCCTGATCCTGCTCCTGTCGGGCATCGGGATGGGCCTCTTCGCGGCGCCGAACCGGGCGGGGGTCATGAACAGTCTCCCGGCCCGCGATCGCGGCGCCGGCGGAGGAATGAACTCCACCTTCCAGAACTCGGCGCAGGTGCTCTCGATCGGCATCTTCTTCAGCCTGATGATCATCGGTCTCTCCTCGACCCTGCCCCACACGCTCTCCGCCGGCCTGTCCGCCCACGGGGTGCCGGAGCACACCATCGCCCACGTGTCGCACCTGCCGCCCGTCTCGGTGCTCTTCGCCGCCTTCCTCGGCTACAACCCGATCAGGACGCTCATCGGTTCCCACGTGCTCGGCAGCCTGTCGGCGGCGAACCAGGCGGCGCTCACCGGCAAGTCGTTCTTCCCGCACCTGATCTCCGCTCCGTTCCACTCCGGGCTGCGGGAGGCGTTCGCCTTCGCCATCCTGGCCTGCGTGATCGCAGCGGCTGCGTCGTGGTCACGGGGGGAGACCTATATCGACCTCGGCACCGCGACGACCGTGGGCGACGACGACGCGGCACCTCTCCTGACACCCGGGCTGGAGGCGGCCGGCGGGCACCCCTAGGGTTGGTCCGTGCACGTTCCCGCAGCGCGGGTGGTCTTCTCAGACGACGACCGGGCCCGCATCCTCGAACTGGTCGACGAATCCCTGCGCAGCGGGTCGCTGACGCTCGGCCCCCACGGTGAGGCGTTCGAGTCGGCCTTCGCCGAGCGCCACCAGGTCCCCTACGCGGTGGCGGTGAGCTCGGGTACCAGTGCCCTCGAGATCATGTTCCGGGCGCTCAACCTCGGCGGGCGAGAGGTCATCGTGCCGGCCAACACCTTCTTCGCCTCGGCGGCGGCGGTGATCCACGCCGGCGGACGTCCCAGGCTTGCCGACGTCTCCGCCGCGACCCTGGCGCTCTCGGCGGAGAGCGTCGAAGCGGCGCTCACGCCCCAGGTCGCCGCCGTGCTCCTGGTGCACATCGGAGGCCTGGTGACGCCCGAGGTCGACGCCATCCGCCGGCTGTGCGACGAGCGCGGGGTGCTCCTGATCGAAGACGCCGCCCACGCCCACGGTGCGACCTTCGACGGTCGGCCGGCCGGAACCTTCGGGCACGCGGCCGCCTTCTCGTTCTACCCGACCAAGGTCGTGGCGAGCGCCGAGGGCGGCATGATCGTCACCTCCGACCAGGCCCTTTACGACGACGCCCGTATCTACCGGGACCAGGGCAAGGACGGGTTCCTCGGCGGGAGCCACGTGCGGCTCGGCTATGCGTGGCGGATGAGTGAGGTGCACGCCGCCGTCGGCCTGGTCCACCTCGGTCGCCTGGACGAGTTCATCGCCACCCGACGCAGGGTCGCCGCCCGCTACCGGGAGGCCCTGGCCGGCGCTGCCGGGATCACCCCCTTGCCCGAGCCGCCCGGCGTGGTGAGCAACATCTACAAGTTTCCCGCGCTGCTCGATCCCGGGGTCGACCGGACCGGGTTCAAGTCCCGCCTTCGGGCGGAGCACGACCTGGTCTGTTCGGGGGAGGTGTACGCCCGGCCGCTCCACCACGAGCCGATCTTCTCCCAGATCGACACCGCCCCCGGAGCCGGAGCGTTGCGCGTGGCCGAAGACGTCTGCGCCCGGCAGGTGTGCCTGCCTGTCCACTCGGACATGACCGACGAGGAGGCGGACCATGTCGCCGGCTCGGTGCTCGAGGTGGCGGCCGGCGCGGTGGCCGCGACCTGACTATCACGGTCTCCGTGACGTCGAGGCGGTAGCGTGGCCCACCTAATGGAGCTCCGGCGCACTTTGTTCGTCTCAGGCTCGCTCGGGAAGGGGCACGACGTGGTCGCCGAGGCCTGCGCAGCAGCCCTCGAGCCGTTCGGCGTGTCGTCGAGGATCGTCGACAGCATGAAGCTGCTCGGGAGCGGCGGCGCGGTGGGGGAGTGGGTCTTCCGCAAGCTGCTGTCGGTCACGGCGGTCTACGACGCGTTCCACTTCACCCAGTTGCGCGACGGTGGCCGGATCGGCCGGGTCACCGAGGACATCGCGCTCAAGCGGATGCACGACAACCTGCTCGCCGAGATCGAGGAGTTCCGGCCCGAGCTGGTGGTCCCCGTCTTTGCCACCGGGGCCGGGGCGGCGGCGCGCATCAAGGCGGCGGCCTCCCCCGCGTCGTTCCGCTCGGTCGTGATCATGACGGACTCGTTCGCCCATCAGATGTGGGTGCATGAGCAGACCGACCTCTTCTTGGTCACCTCGAACGCCGCCGCCGAGTCGGTGCGCCGCTACTGGCCCGAAGCGGTGGTGGAGGTCGTCACCGCCCCCGTCCGGCCCGAGTTCGCTCAGGCGCCCCCCCAGCGGGAGGCGCGCGCCGGCCTCGGGGTCCCCGACGACGCAACCTGCGTGCTCTTGATGTCCGGCGCCTGGGGGCTCGGACCACTCGACGAGGCCGCCGCTGCGCTGGCGGCCGACGGGGTCTACGTCCTGGCCGTCGCCGGCACCAACCAGCGTATGGAGGCGAAGCTCCGGTCTCTCGCAGCGTCCCACCCGGAGGTCGTCCCCTTCGGGTTCACGAACCAGGTGTCGACGCTGATGTCCGCATGCGATGTGGTGGTCACCAGCTCCGGCGACACCTGCCGTGAGGCCCGCACCCTCGGTCGTGGCCTGATCCTGATCGACGTCGTCCCCGGGCACGGCCGCGAGAACCTCATGCACGAGCTCGAGCTCGGCGGCGCCACCGCCTGCCTCCCGACCGCTGCTTCGATCGCCCGCGCCGTGCGCTCGTTCGTGAGCGACCCGGAGCGCTCGAAGGTTGCGCCGGCTATCGAGACCGGCGTGCCCGAGCGCCAGTTCGTCAGCGCGTTGCGTGAGCTGGGCTTCGAGCTGACCCGCTAACCCCTAGGCCGGGTGGCGCCGAGGGTGGTGCCGTCTGGGCGGTGGAAGGTGACTTGGTGGTTGGCGTTGCCGGTGGCGGTGTAGCCGTGGTGGGTGAGGGTGTGGTGGTGGGGGCAGAGGAGGATGCCGTTTTG
>WQVT01000132.1 GCA_009785715.1 Acidimicrobiaceae bacterium
CCCTCTTCCTGCAGGTGAAGCAGGCGGGACCATCGGTGTACGAACCGTTTTTGGAGCCCAGTGTCTATGACCAACATGGCGCACGGGTGATCAACGGCAAGCGACTCATCCAGGCGGCGACGGACATCTTCGTCGGGTGGGGATCCCTCGAGGGGCACGACTACTACGTGCGTCAGTTCCGCGACATGAAGATCGTCCCCTCGACCGCATTGATTGCCCATCGCCTCGCGGAATTCGCCTCCGCCTCCGGTGATGCGTTGGCCCGAGCCCACGCGCGCACGGGTGACCCGATGGCCATCGACGCCTACATCGGGAAGGGACCGAACTTCGTCTCGGAGGTCAGCCGCTTCGCCCACGCCTACGCCGACCAGAACGATCGTGACTACGCACAACTCCGGCAGGCCATCTCCGCCGGCGAGGTGGAGAGCGATCCCGGCTGATGACGACCGGACGCCGGTTCGGTGCCGGGGTCTTAGCATAAGAGGGTGGCGTACGACGAGGACCTTGCGAATCGGATCCGCGAGTTGCTCGCGGACGAGGAAGGCGTGACCGAGAAGAAGATGTTCGGAGGGTTGGCCTTCCTGCTGCACGGCAATATGGCTGTCGCCGCCAGCAGAGAGGGCGGCATTCTGGTCCGATCTGATCCGAAGGATCCCGTACCGGAGGGTGCCGAGCTCGCAATCATGCGCGGTCGGCCGATGGACGGGTGGCTGAGAGTCGGGCCCGGTCGCCTGAGGACCAGGCCCCAACTGGTCAAATGGACGCAGGTGGGATTCGACTATGCCCGGACACTCTCCCCGAAGAGCTGACCAAAGGTGGCGGCGGCGTGAGTACTTGCTGAGCCATGGCCACTGACCTCGACGCCGCAGCCGAACAGCTCTATCGCCTGGTACCGGCGGAATTCGTCGTCGCCCGGGATCGGGCGGCAGCCGAGGCGCGGACCGAGGGCGACCGCGCCCTGGCGGCTGCGATCAAGGCGTTGCGCCGGCCGACCCAGGGGGCGTGGATGGTCAACTGGCTGGCGAGGGCAAGGCCCGACGATCTCGGGCGGCTCCTCGAGCTCGGCTCGGCCCTCCGCGTGGCGCAGGACCAGATGGCCGGGGACGAGCTGCGGGTCCTGTCCCGCCAACGTCACGCCGTGGTCGCTGCCCTGGCCGGCGATGCCCGACGGGCGGCGGCCGAGGCCGGCCTGCAGGCCGGCGACGCCCCCGCCCGTGAGGTCGAGGAGACGCTCAACGCCGCCCTGGCCGACGACGACACGGCGGCGGCGGTTCGGGCCGGTCGTCTCAGCACCGCCCTGCGCTACAGCGGCTTCGGCCCCGGAACCGACGGCCCGGCACCCTCCGCTCCGGCGGTCGCGCCCGCAGCCCCGAGCGCGGGTGGGTCGCTGTCCCGGGGGGACCGGGGGAGCGACGACGATCCGGCCACGTCCGCACGGCGGCGCCGGCGCGAGGCGGAGCGGTCACACCGGATCGACGAGGCCGAGGCTGCTCTCCGGACCGCCCGGACGGCAGCGGCCGACGCACGCCGGACGGCAGACGCCCAGGCTCAACGGGCCCAGGAAGCCCGTGACCGGCTCGACCAACTGCGAGCCTCGATCGGAGATCTCGAGACTCGCCTCGTTTCCCTGCGCGAGCAAGAAGGCGATGCGACCCAACAGTTCACGAGCGCGGAGCAGGCACGAAAAGATGCGGACCGGGCCGCCGCCGACGGCGACGCCCGCACCGTCTCCGCCCAGACCCGGCTCGACGACCTGCTCGCCAACGGCATCGGTCCCGACCCGGATCTCTGAGGCCGGCTTCCCTGCGGAACCGGCTCTCTGAGATCGCGGGAGGAGTGGATCCCCGGGGGATCCGTCCGCCAAGCTGTCGGCTGGTGACCGGCCCGCCCCGCGCGGGCCATTGGCTGACGAACGAGGAGGACAGGGTGCTCGGAAGACGGGATGAGGGCCGCGTCGGCGGCGGGGTCGGGTGGTGGGCGTGACCAAGATCGCGATCCTCGACGACTACATCGGCGTGGCATTGGACTACGGCGACTGGTCGCGGCTCCCCGACGACGCCGAGATCACCGTCTATCGCGAGGCGATCCCACCCGAGAAGCTCATCGACGAGCTCGCCGACTACGAGATCGTCGTCATCACCCAGCAGCGCGCCCGCTTTCCACGGGCCGTGCTCGAGGGCCTCCCCAAGCTGAAGCTGCTGGTCTGCAACGGTCGGACGAGCAACGTCGTCGACCACGACGCCCGGATCGAGCGGGGCATCCTGCTCTGCGGCGTCGCCGACACCGATCGTCCGGCGCCTCCGCGCCCGGCCGGCTACGGCTCGCAGCGCGGGCTCCCGACGCCCTCGGAGATGGCGTGGGCGCTCACCTTCGCCGTCGCGAAGCGTGTCGGAATCGAGGACCGGGTCATCCGCGCCGGCGGCTGGCAGACGGGGTTCCCCACCACGATCGGGGGAAAGACGCTCGGGCTCCTCGGGGCGGGCTTCCTCGGCGGCGCGATGGTCCCGGTAGCGAAGGCGCTCGGCATGGACGTGGTCGCCTGGAGCCAGAACCTCACCGACGAGCGGTGCGCGGAGCTCGGGGTGACGAAGGTGACGAAGGACGAGCTCCTCTCGTCGGCGGACGTTCTCGGGGTCTTCCTCGTCTTCTCGGAGCGGTCCCGCAACACACTCGGTGCAGACGACCTCGCGAAGATGAAGCAGGGCGCCATCCTGGTGAACATCTCCCGCGGCCCGATCGTCAACGAGGAGGCGCTCGTGGAGGCGCTGCGCTCCGGCCACCTGGCAGGCGCCGGTCTCGACGTGTACGACCGGGAACCGCTTCCCGCCGACCACCCCTTCAGGTCCCTCGACAACGTCGTCGTCACGCCCCACACGGGCTACGTCACCGAAGCGGGCTTCCGCTCCGCCTGGCAGCGGATGGCGGAGGACGTGACGGCGTACCTCGAGGGCACGCCGATCCGCGTGGTCACCGACCCGGCCGACTGCCCGCCGATGGTGCCGCGGTAGCGAACCGCTCCCGCCGTCTATCGGGGTGCCGTGAGCGCCGCTAGGGCCTCTCGTGCTCCGGTGGTCGGTGCGATGGCAACGAGTCCCCGATAGAGCCGGATGACGGTGTCGCGATCGACGGTCCCGGTTCGTGCGCGGTCGCAGTGGGCCGACTGGATCGCGGCCTCGAGCTGGAACCGCCCGAGGGGTGCCCCGAGGGCGTGGGCGCGCTTCAGGAGCGTCTCGCCCTCGGCGATCAGGGAGCGGTCCCACAGCGAGGTGTCCTGTTGGTCGAGTGGCGGCCAGGGCCTGCCGATCCGTGCCGGGGCCCGCGACTGCGCCAGCGTCAGCAGGGCGGCGAGGCCCCACGCCTCGGGCTCCGTCTCGAGGAGGCTTGCGGTGAGCACCGCGAGCCATCGTGCCTCATCGGCGATCGACTCGCGTATCTGCTCGTGCTGGTCGAGCCAGTCGATGGCGTAGGCGCCATAGATGGCCTCGAGCACCGCGGGCAGACGCTCGGGCAGATCCGCTCGGGTCGGTACGCGGAACGGGATGCCGGCGTCGCGGATGCGGCGTTTCGCCCGGACCAGGCGTTGGGCCATCGAAGCCGGTGGCAGCATGAGCACCCGGGCGATGCGGGCCGCATCGAAGCCGAGCACGACCTGGAGCATGAGCGGCGTGCGCACCGAGGGATCGATCGCGGGGTGCGCACAGGCAAAGAGCAGCTCCAGCCGTTTGTCGGGGATCATGTCCGGGTCGGGATCCGCGAGCGTGGCGGCGATGTCGTCCTGCAACGGCGTGGCGCGTCGCACCGCCGCTCCGCCGAGCACGTCACGGATGCGGTTGCGGGCGACGGTGATCAGCCACCCCTCGGGATTGGCGGGGACGCCGGCGGACGGCCAGGTGCGCAGCGCCCGCTCGAAGGCGTCGGCGAGAGCGTCCTCGGCGAGCACGATGTCGCGGGTCGACGCCGCGAGCAACGCGACGAGTCGCCCATACGACCCGCGCGCCACGCGCTCGGCCGTTCGGCCGGCGTCCGCCGTGGTCATTCCATCGATGGCGAGCCCTGCCAGGCGCCGTTCACGTAGCGGGTGGCAGTCGGTCGGATCTCGACGTGCCCCCAAGCCACCGACGGCGCCCGCTTGGCCCACTCGATCGCCGCGTCGAGGTCTGGGACCTCGATGACAAAGGTGCCCCCGAGCTGTTCCTTCGTGTCGGCGAACGGGCCGTCCTGTATGACGAGCTCACCGCCGGCGAGCGTCACCGTCGTGGTCACATTCGAGCGTTCCAGCACCTCGGCGCTCCGGAGCACGCCCGCGTCGTCGAGCGCCTTCGCGTACGCCTCGAAGGCGCGCATTCCCTGGGCGAGCGCCTCAGGGCCCAGTTCCGCAGCCGTCGGCTCGGGGTAGTGGAGCAGCAGGGTGTATCGCATGGCAGCCGTCCTCTCGGATCGTTTTCGAGTCTGTCACCAGAAGTGACGATCGAGCAGCGTCGAAATCGACAGGGACTACTCGTCCCAGGCGTCCCAGATGTCCTCCATCGCCTTCTGGGCGATGTGGAAGCCCTCGAAGCCCGTGAAGAAGCAACAGGAGTTCGCGATCCCGTTCGCTATGTGGTGGCGCGAGATCCCCCAGGCCTTTCCGAGAAGCACCGCCTCCCGCAGGCCGTCCACGTTCCCGCTCATCATGTTTTGGCGAATCATGATCCAGGGAGCGAACTGCTTCGGCAGGGTCCTGATCGCAACCTCCCATTTCGCCCGGTTCGCCTTCACGAATTCGGGATGGAGCTTGATCCCGAAGCGGATCGACTCCGGCAGGTAGCCGATCGTCTCCTCGTACCAGTTCGTGAGGTTCTCGACGTCCGCGGGGGTCATCCGGCGGGTGGTGAGGTCGAGCCCGCACTTGAAGGCCTCGGGGTCGGCCACCCACCCCTCGGCGAGTGGGAGCTCCCTCGGCGGCGGGGCGATCTGGGGCAGGAAGTCACCGACCGCACGGTAGGTGTGGCCGAGGCCGCGCATCCCGGCGTAGTGCATGGTGAAGAAGACGACCTCCATCGACTGCTCCTTCGACATCCCCCGGAGCCGGAGCACGTGGAACTGGTTGCGGATCCCGGTCTCCCAGCCGAGCATGACGTAGCTCGTCAAGGTATGCGTGCTGTAGAGAATGCCGTTGGCCCGGTCGGGTTCCTGGCCCCGGGGCGTGCCGAAGGTCCCCGATGCCCACGAGTGCCGCTTGGCGAACGACGGGCCCCCATAGTCGAGCATCAACGCGTTCGAGAAGACCTGGTAGAGCGGCCCACGCGAGGTCCAGGCCCGTGCCAGCTCGGCGTTGACCTCCTCCTCGGTGAGGGTGTCGAGCTCGTTGTAGTCGAATCCTTCGTCGTATTTCTCCGCAGGGTCGTACCGGTAGACGCTGCTCATCAGTCATCATCCTCTCCGTTGGGGTCGCCCGGGCTGGGCGTACCCAGACAATCGCTAGCATGTCGGCGATTCCGGCCGAGGGGGAGAGGGTTGCACGTGGAGTACGGGACGACTTTCAGCGCCGATTGGCTCGACGACCTGGGCGCGCTGCGCGAGGGCGCGAGCAGGCTGGACGAGGGGGGAGTGGACTTCGTCGGGCACGGGGGTCACGTCGTGACCCTCCGCCCCGGCCGCTATGAGCGACCCCTCGGTACCTATGGCGTTCCCTTCCGGGATCCGATCGTCCTGTATGCGTCGCTCGCGGCGACGACCACGCGGCTGCGCTTTCGCAGCGGAATCCTGATCCTGCCGTTGTTCCCGACCGTTCACGTTGCCAAGCAGGCGGCGGAGCTCGCGTTGCTCAGCGGTGGTCGCTTCGACCTCGGAGTCGGGATCAGCTGGAATGAAGCGGAGTACCGGGCCATGGGCCAGGATCTGTCGGTTCGGGGCCGGCGGTTCGAGGAGCAGCTCGTGGTCCTGAAGCGGCTGTGGAGCGAGCCGCTCGTCACGTTCTCCGGTGAGTTTCACGAGCTGGACGAGTTGGGGCTCGGGCAACTGCCGCCGAACCCGGTGCCGATCTGGGTCGGCTGCGGCGACTCGGACCGGGTCCTCTCGCGGGTCGGCCGGCTGGCCGACGGGTGGATGCCGACGGGAGCGCCGAGTGCCGAGCGGATCGCCGCGCTCCAGCGTTTCGCCGCCGAAGCCGGCCGCGCCGGCCAGGTCGGCGTGACGTCGCGGATCGCGGCCAGGCCCGACGACCTCGACGCTGCGGTGGGCGAGGCCAAGACGCAGCTCGAAGCGGGGGCGACCTCCTTGTCGGTCAGCCCACCACCCGGCGCCGGCCTCACCGCGGGCATCGACGCCGTGATCGCGACGGTTGGACACCTCCGACAGGCGCTCACTTCCTAGGCGGATCAGGCGACTCGTGGCCGGCGGACCCCCGGGCTCCGGGTCGTCGGGGTCCCCCGGGCCCGTATCGGGTGTGAGATAGGGTCCCGGCCATGCCTGCGACGGAGGCGTTGGATCGGATCGGTGGCCTGGTGCGCGACGCCCGTCTCCACCGTGGGTGGACGCAAGCGGAGCTCGCCGAGGCGTTGGGGACCAGTCAGAGCGCGGTGAATCGCATCGAGCGCGGCGGCCAGAACGTCAGCGTGCAGATGCTTGCGCGGATCGGCGAGGTCCTCGACAGCGGGCTGGTCAGCCTGGGCCACGCCGCTCCTGCGCACCTGCGGATCACCGGCGGTGCGCCCCTCGGTGGTGAGATCGAGGTGCGGGCGAGCAAGAACGCCAGCGTGGCGCTGCTTTGCGCG